>JBBAFB010000006.1:0-32765 GCA_041655595.1 Bacillota bacterium | reverse complement strand
ATTAACGCGGGCGGTGTTCCCGTCACCATAGTTGCGGGGGGTGCTTTTTTTGATAGCGCCATATCTTTTGGAATCATTCGGGGCGGCCATATACATTCTACTGTATTGGGGGCTTTTGAAGTGGACGAAAGCGGAAATTTAGCTAATTGGATGGTGCCAGGTAAAATAGTTCCCGGTATGGGCGGTGCAATGGACTTAGTAATTGGCTCCAGGAAGGTAATTGTTGCAATGGAACACAGCGTTAAAGGGAAACCAAAAATTTTAAAAAAATGCACACTGCCATTAACAGCAAGAAATGTTGTTGATTTAATTGTTACTGATTTGGCAGTGATACAAGTAACAAGCAGAGGCTTAATTCTAAAGGAAATTGCACCCAACTTGGCAATAGAGGATGTTATTAAAGTAACAGAAGCGGATTTAATTATTCCAGAGGAAGTTAAAGTAATTGATGTTTTTTAAGGTTTTCATTGTTGACTGTTTGCTTTGATAAAAAGGCGTGTAAATTGCCGTAGGTATTATTAAGGCGTTTTTTAGTCAGTAATATTGTATTTTTTAAGCTTGATCTGCAAGTTTCTTAGCGACATTCCGAGATGGGAGGCGGCTTTATTTCTATTGCCTTTAAATTTAAGCAACGCCATACGAATTTCATCCTTTTCCAAACATTGTAACTTTTCATATAATGTTTCTCCATAATCTCGCCTCATATCGGGCAATTTAATATAGTCCGGTAAATAATCAGAATTTACCACACCACCAGGAAAAACAGTAGCAATATTTTCTATGACACTATTTAATTCTCGAAGGTTGCCTG
This sequence comes from Bacillota bacterium, assembly GCA_041655595.1. Classification (GTDB taxonomy): domain Bacteria; phylum Bacillota; class DULZ01; order DULZ01; family DULZ01; genus JBBAFB01. Next base: position 31,954 of record JBBAFB010000006.1, on the reverse strand, counting down.
GCCAATGGTAATTGCAGAGTAAAAACTTAGAAGATTGATCAAAGACATCAAAAATTTTGTCGTTTTTCTTGCTATAGTATTTAAGTAGATATTCAGATATAGGAATAATATCTTCTTTAATTTCACGAAGTGATGGGAAATAAATATTTATTACAGACAGTAAATAAAATAAATCTTGACGAAATTCTTCAGGATTGTTTAAAGTATGCATATTTTTATTGCTTGAGGAAATAATTCGAGCATTAAAGTTAAGGTTTTCAACGCCGTTAATTCGGTAAAAAGAACGGCTATCTAAGCAGTTTCTTAACGAGGATTGTACGGAGTGGGGTAATGTTTCGATTTCACTTAAACAAATAGTTCCAGTAGGGTTTTGTTCAAAAATTCCTCGATGCGACTTTGTAGAACCCTTGAAATCAGGCGTTTTCCCAAATAGTGCTTTGCATAAATCTTCTTCTTGAACAGAAGTACAGCTAAAATAGGTATGGGGCTTGTCTTTTAAGGGGCTGTTAATGTGTATAAAAAAAGAATATATGTCTCTTATTGTTCCAGGTTCACCATATAGCAAAACATTACATGTAGATTTAGCTGCTATGTTGATACGCTCTTTTACTTGTTTCATTTTTTCACTTTGAAAGGGCAAGTTAATCATAAGGTCGAATTCATAAGAATGCTTATCACTAAATAAGTTTTTTTGTGCATAGTTTAGAATTCGAAGTGCGATTTGTTTTGTATTGTCGTGTTTGTTTAAAAATAAAACTTTTGTTTTTGTTAAAGATGTAATCAAGCTATTGACATTGCGGTCCGCTGACAAAATTAATATAATACTGTTATTTTCATGGTGGGTTGTTTCTGCTAGTAGAGTAAAAAATAATTGTAAGGGTGCAGTTGTGTCAATGACAATTATTTTGGGTAGTTTACTTAGTGACTGTAAATCGATAGCATTCCAGTCTAAACAACCTATTTTAATATTGTCGGCATGAGCAAGTATATCATTAGCAATTTCAGTATTGATATTGATCAGTAATATATCGTCCTTATCCATTTTATTCCTTCTCCTAAAGCAATTTTTTTAAAATATTATAAAAATAGATTCGACAGCTAAATCTATTTTCCCTGCTTTCTTAATAGGTACGATTAAATTATGTTTCAGTTGGAAAGATCTATGAGAAGGAAAGACACTAGAAATAGAGAAATATATTAGCAAAAGCAGAAAGGTGTGAGCTCAGTGGAAAAAGTAGCAATAGTCAGTGCAGTACGTACAGCAGTGGGTAGCTTCCAAGGCGGTCTTGCAAATGTCCCGGCAGTGGATTTGGGTGCCTTAGTTATCAAGGAAGCACTAGACAGGGCAGGTGTAAAAAGCAATCAGGTTGATGAAATTATAATGGGCAATGTGTTGCAGGCCGGTTTAGGTCAAAACCCGGCCCGTCAAGCTGCCTTGAAAGCAAGTATACCGGAAGGTATTCCTTCTATTACAATTAATAAGGTTTGCGGCTCGGGTTTAAAAGCAGTCCAATTAGCAGCTCAAGCTATCAGGGCAGGAGAAGGAGAAATAATTGTAGCCGGCGGCATGGAGAATATGAGCCTCGCTCCCTACCTTCTTAACAAGGCACGTACGGGGTATAGAATGGGTGATAATACAATAATTGATGCCATGATCAAGGACGGATTATGGTGTGCTATGAATGATATACACATGGGTATTACCGCCGAAAATATAGCCCAACACTACCAAATTACTAGGGAAGAACAAGATCAATTTGCCGTAGAAAGTCAAACCAAGGCTTTGGAGGCTATTGCCCAAGGTAGGTTTAAAGAGGAAATTGTGCCTGTTGAAATACCTCAACGAAAGGGCGATCCAATAATTTTTGACACGGATGAGCATCCCCGAGCGGGGACGACTATTGAAAGGTTGGCAGGTCTAAAGCCCGCTTTTAAAAAAGATGGAACGGTTACGGCAGGTAACGCATCGGGAATCAATGACGGTGCCGGTGCCTTTGTAGTTATGTCGGAAAGTAAGGCCCATACTCTTGGCATAAAACCTCTGGCATATATCGTTTCTTCCGCTTCCGCTGGTGTAGATCCGGCCTACATGGGAACAGGGCCGATTCCTTCTACCAGAAAAGCTTTAGAAAAAGCAGGTTTATCCATTGATGATCTGGATTTAATAGAGGCTAACGAAGCTTTTGCTGCCCAAGCTTTGTCGGTAGCAAAAGAACTAAAGCTGCCTATGGACAAAGTTAATGTGAACGGGGGAGCCATTGCTTTAGGTCACCCCATCGGTGCCAGCGGAGCCCGTATTTTAACCACTCTCCTTTACGAGCTGCAAAAAAGGGACGGACGTTACGGCTTAGCAACTCTTTGTATAGGCGGCGGTCAAGGTATCGCCATGATCATAGAAAAAGCCTGATTCTCATAATTGACAGCTATTAAGAATTATGCTAACATACTTATGTTGAAACTTTATTTGTGCCGGTGTGATGGAATTGGCAGACGTGCGGGACTCAAAATCCCGTGGTGGCAACACCGTGTCGGTTCGACCCCGACCACCGGCACCATAGGTTTTCATAATTGGTATGTATTTTAGTGAAAAAATCCTAGGTGAAGCAGGGCAATTTTTCCTGCAAGGCACCTTCAAGTAGAACTAAATTCTTAATAATTTAAGCACCTTTAAAATGGCAGCATATATGCTGTCATTTTTTTGTTTTAACCCAGGATGCTTTCTTCAGCAAAAAATGATCGGACTAGCTTCATTTCCTTTCAGCTGGTCTGACGGTGGAAAATTTACCCTGATTCGCATCCACCTGCTTATTATAAAAATCAAAAGGAAAAAGGTTAGAGCTGTTTGTAAAAAATTTTAAGATCAGAGTTAGAATGACAGTTAAAGAAACTTTGTAATTTAGTCTTTCAATAAGGTTTTGGTACTTGCAATTTTAAAGGAATTTATTTCTTTATGCAGAATGAGTCTTTTAATAAAATATTTTTAGAAAGAAGTTGAATTGTTAAAATAAAAGATTTGGAGGCAGTGCTCATGAGTGAGGAAAAAAAGTATATTGAATTGGAAATTCAAGAACGGGTGGCTGTTTTGACAATCAACAACCCTCCTGTAAACCCTCTTAGTAAGGTTGTTTTGGCCGAATTGGAGAAAAACATTGATGATTTATCCGCAGTTGATAATGTTTGGGCTTTGGTTATAACTGGTGCAGGAGAGAAAGCCTTTGTAGCAGGGGCGGATATTCGCCAGTTTCCGACTCTTGATCGGGAAGAGGGTATTAAAATGGCCCGTTGGGGGCAGTTAATTTTTGATAAAATAGCTGCTCTTAAGATGCCAGTAATTGCAGCCATTAATGGTGTTGCTCTAGGTGGGGGCTGCGAACTGGCCTTGGCTTGTGATGTTCGTGTAGCCGGTGAGAATGCCAAACTGGGACAACCGGAAGTGAATTTAGGTATAATGCCCGGTTATGGCGGCACCCAAAGACTCCCTCGGATTGTTGGTTTGGGTAAAGCCAAGGAATTAATTTTTACCGGTGAAACAATCAGTGCCCAAGAGGCATATCGTATTGGTTTGGTTGATCGCCTGGTTCCACAAGGTGAGGCTTTGACGGAGGCAATTAAGTTGGCACAAGTGATTGTCACAAGAAGCGGCCCCTTAGGAGTAAGATTGGCAAAGGAAGCCATAGACAAAGGCTGGTCTTTGCCGCTAAGAGAAGGTCAGGATTTGGAAGCGCAATTATTTGGTGAGCTGATGGAAACTGCTGATAAAAATGAAGGTGCCAATGCCTTTTTAGGTAAGAGGGCTGCGATTTTTCAGGGTAAATAATTTCTAGCAAATTGGCATGGTAATATGGGTATTTTATTCCCGGATGCAAAAGCTTTAACAAAAGTCTGTATTGAAAAATAGATACTACAATATAATCACATTTTAAGGGGAGAATTGTAGTGAGAAAAATTATTTATAAATGGTTTTGGGCTTGGGATTTCGATAAGGAAGAGGAGTGGTTAAACGGATTGGCTACTAAAGGTTTAGCCCTAGTGGCGGTAGGTCCGTTTAAGTACACCTTTGAAGAAGTTTCGCCCGATGAGTACCTGATTCGATTTATATTGCTTGATAACCTACCCCGACATACTGAAAGTGAGCTTTATATCAAATCCGTTGAAAAAACCGGAGCAGAGTATCTAGGTGCGGTAGCTCGCTGGGTGTATTTCAGGAGAAAAGCCAGCAAAGGAGAGTTTAATTTAATTTCGGATGTTCATTCTCGTTTAAAACATTTGGATAGATTACTGTTGCTTTTGGGGATTTTGGGATTTTTTATGCTGTTGTTGGGCGGTAGCAATATCTTGGCGTTTTATGGTGGGGGTCCATCTTTTAATTACACCATTGGTATTGTTGATATTTTGTTGGGCGTACTTTTGGGATACGGCTATATTCGCGTTAGGTTAAAAAAGAACAAGCTGATTAAGGAACAAAAGTAAGTAAAACCGGGCTAAAAAACATTAGATTCAAGGGGTGGAAAGAATAATCCACCCCTTTTATAATTGATAAGGGACTGGTAGCTGCTAACTTATGTTAAAATAAAAGGGGTTAAAATAGTAATGAAGTTTAAGAATACAAATAAATTAAGTAGAGGTGGTGATGGGCTTGCCGAAAACAAAAGCGCCCTCTTGCGAGGACTATTGTGTTCACAGGGAAGCTGTTTGCGGGGCTAGGGAAAATCAACTTTCCCGGGAAGAAGTTAAGCAATTGTCTGAAACCTTCAAGGCGCTGGGGGACCCTACTCGGATTAAAATTATCCAGGCTCTAAGACATGATGAGCTTTGTGTTTGTGATTTATCACAGGTGCTCCAATTAAGTCAATCAGCAGTTTCTCATCAGCTAAGGGTTTTGCGTAACCTTCGCTTGGTAAAGTTTCGCAAAGAGGGTAAAAATGTCTTCTACTCCCTTGATGATGCACATATAGAGTTACTTTTTGATCAGGGTTTGGATCATATAAGGCATCAGTGACCGATAAATCAGTCTTTGGCATTGGTGTATATTAGCAGTCAGTTAATTTTATTTAGTTTGATTAATGCTTATGTTATAATAATAATTGGTTCACAATACTGATCTGATCCGATTACAGCTTTGGGGAGGGGCCTTATCGTGGAAATAGATGAAATCGGCTTGATTGATAAAAGCAAAAACGGCGATATTGAGGCCTTTGGTGAATTGGTATCTATTTATGAAAAACAGGTATACAGCATAGCTTATAGATTTATGGGCAATCATGACGATGCAAATGATTTGGCTCAAGAAGCTTTTATCAGGGCTTTTAAGGGAATTGAAAACTTTAGGGGGGATGCCTCCTTTAAGACATGGCTTTACCATATTGTTGCCAATGTCTGCCGGGATGAGTTGAGGAGGGTGAAAAGGCAGCCCACAGTGTCACTAAATTCACCTATTATGACCGAGGATGGGGAAATCAATCGAGAACAGGAAGATTGGACCTTCGCCCCCGAAATTGTCTACGAAAACAAGGAAATGCAAGAGTTGGTTCAAAGGCTGCTGAATGAATTGATTCCCGAATATAGACAGGTATTGATCTTAAGGGAACTGCAGGGCTTTACTTATGATGAAATAGCTGTGGCTTTGGATTGTTCTTTAGGCACGGTAAAATCTAGGATAAGCAGGGGTCGTAAGGTTTTGAAAGACCTGATAATTGAGAATAGGGAACTTTTTCATGACGCTTCCCGTCTAGTGGATAGAAAGGTGGGAGAGGCATGAATAGTTGTTCCAAAATACAAGCTGATATTTCGGCCTTCTTGGATGGCGAACTTACTTCCGCAGAAAAAAAGCAAGTCGAAGCCCATCTTGCAAGTTGCGAAGTTTGCAGCCAGGAGCTGAAAAACATCGAGAAAACTATCTATATTCTTCACTCTCTGAACTTTGTGGAGCCCCCCGAGAATTTCGGTTTAGAATTAGAGAAAAAATTAATTAAAATCAGCCGACAGAAGCCCCCCGCTTCCAGGTGGAAAACTCGTTCTTGGTTCTCCTTGGGGGCAGTAGCGGCCGTCCTGGTTTTGATCGTCGTTTCCATAAATTCTTTCTTAACAGGCGGTCCGTCCAAGGTGGCTTTTGACACCTTTTCGCCACCTCCTAAACAGGCTGTGCTAAAGGGGTCTGTTGTCCCTCAGGAGCAACAAGAAAAGGTGGAATTGCCCGCCGATGGAGATTATCTTCCGTTGAGTCAAGAACCTTTGGTAGAGAAAGGTGCTAAAATTGTCGGCACCGCCCCGGATGCCGCTGTTGGTGTGCTTAAGTCGGGATCCGGCGATGAAACTGAGGAGGTTTTGCTTCCAAGGGGCAAAAATGACGCTACCGTTTCTCAAGTGAAAGAAGGTGATACCTCAGACACCGTCGAGGCGGGTGATTTAGATGATGAGGATTTAGTTGCTGCGGGAGGTATGCAGGTAATGAGTTCCTTTTCAGAGGGGCAGGAAGGGGTAGATGAAAGCCCGCCGGAAAAGAAGGCAGCCCCTGCTCTTGCGGGGACCGTTGAAAACGAGGAGCAGCAATCGCAATTGTTTGTAGAAGGTGAAGTAAATCAGTTGCAAGTCCTGCTTGAAATAATAGAAGGTTATTTAGGTGAACAAGAATTGGAGATGGAGTTGACTGTTGACGATAACAAAACCCTTGTTGCTATACCCGTATCCTTCAACTTAAGCGATGAAATCAAAGCAGAATTGGAGCTTTTAATTCAGCAAGAAGAAGATAAAGGCGGCATAAAACAATTAAAAGACCCGCCGGAGGGGTATACTGAAATCAAAACCCCCATATTAATTATTCAGCTTAAAGAATACTAAACAAAAACTCGGTATGCAGGAAATTAACCCTACATACCGAATTTTTATATAAGGCGTTAAAGCCATGTAGCTTAAAATACAAATTGTTGGGAAGTGTTTTTTTTGGATTATCAAGGTAAAAAATTTTTAGTAATTGACGGCAGTAGCCTAGCTCATCGGGCATTTTATGCTTTGCCGCCATTAAGTAATAGACAGGGTGTGCCTACTAATGCGGCCTATGGTTTTCTAACAATGCTTTTTAAAATATTGGATCAGGAGCCTTTTGACTATGTAGCTGTAGCTTTTGATAAAAGCCGGATTACCTTTCGTACAGAATTGTTCAGTGATTATAAAGGCCACAGAAAGGCGACTCCACCCGAGTTGAAACCTCAATTTGACTTGATCAAGGGTTTGTTGGATGCTTTACGCATACCAAATTATGAGTTGGAAAACTTCGAAGCAGATGATTTAATAGGCACCTTGGCTCATCAGGCAGATGATCTGGGCATAAATGTTTCTATTCTAACCGGGGATAGGGATGCTCTACAGTTAATTACAGAAAAAACCAAGGTTTTGTTAACTAGAAAAGGAATTAGCGAAATAGATGTCTATGATTTGCAAAAAATAAAAGAAAAGTATGATCTGATGCCTAAGCAGCTAATTGACGTAAAAGGTTTAATGGGAGATACCTCTGATAATATCCCCGGGGTTCCCGGTATCGGGGAAAAAACTGCGTTAAAATTAATTAACAAATACCAAAGCCTAGAGGAAGTTTTATCTAATGCTGATTTGCTTAGCGGAGCAAAGCTGAAGGAAAACCTTAAAACCTACGCCGAACAGGCAGTAATCAGTAAGAAATTAGCAACTATTGACTTAGAAGTCCCTCTGCAATTTTCTATTGATGATTGTCTTCATCAGGAACCGGATCACCACTTGTTGCTGGCCCGGTACAGGGAATTGGAGTTCAACAGCTTAATTGAAAAAACTTTAGCCGACCTGGGTCAAAAAGAGGAACAACCGGCGGATTCAGGCGGGACTGAAGTTTATGAGTTGGCCGGCTGGGAAGATTTTCAGGAAAAATGGCAACTGGCTGCAAGCAGTAATATATTAGCGTTGGAATTTAGGTTGGATTCCGCAGGTCACTTAAAGGGAAACTTAGTCGGCATAGGCTTTGCTACTGTTAAAGGGGCTTGGGGCTTGACTGTTAAACAGGAACAACAGGAAGAGCTTTTATCTGTTTTAAAACCAGCTCTTTTATCGCCGGATAAAACTTGGTTATTTCATGATTCAAAACAAATAATTGTCTTTTGTAACAGATTTAATGTCAGGCTCGCAGGGTCCTATAGGGATACCATGCTGGCCGCTTACCTGCTAAATCCCAGTAGAGGGCAGCAAAGTCTGGCTGAAATTCTGCTTGAGCATTTGAATTTACCCTTGGTAGAAGGCGAAAATTCGGGGGTGAATATAGCCCAAAGGGCCCTATCAATATTTAAGCTCCATGGCAGTTTAGAAGAAAAACTTACAGAAACGACAATGTTGGAGCTTTATCGGGAGATTGAGCTTCCTCTTGCCTATATTTTAGCGGATATGGAAACGAAAGGGGTCAAATTGGATCTGCAGCAGCTAGAGCAAATGGGGCAAAAACTGGATGAACAAATCCAACAATTGACATCAAATATTTACCTGTTGGCGGGAGAGGAGTTTAACATAAATTCACCGAAACAGTTGGCAGGGATTCTTTTTGATAAGCTTGGCCTGCCTCCATTAAAGAAAACAAAGACCGGCTACTCAACCAATGCAGAAGTGCTGGAGGAGTTGGCCCCTCGACATCCCATTATTTTGGAAATTTTGCACTATCGGCAACTGGTAAAACTGTTCGGTACATACATCGAGGGTCTCAAGGCTTTGGCAAACCCGGATAACGGAATGGTTCATACCACCTTTAACCAAGCTATTACTGCTACAGGGCGTTTAAGCAGTCAGGAACCCAATCTGCAGAATATCCCGATTAGAATGGAGCAAGGTCGGTTAATTCGAAAGGCTTTTATTCCTGCTCAGGAGGGCCAGTTGTTTTTAGCCGCCGATTATTCTCAGATTGAACTAAGGGTGTTGGCACATATCTCCAAGGATAAAAATTTAATCGATGCTTTTATGAAGGATCAGGATATCCACTCTCGTACGGCCAGCGAAGTTTTTGGTGTGCTGATGGAACGGGTGGATGCAAATATGCGCCGCCAAGCAAAGGCTGTAAACTTCGGTATAGTATATGGGATTAGCGATTTCGGGCTAAGCAGGGATTTGGGTATTTCAGTAGGCGAAGCTGAAAAATTCATTAAATTATATTTTGAGCGTTATGCGGGTGTAAAAAGTTATATAGACAATATCATTAAAACTGCTAAAATTGATGGCTATGTTTCCACTATACTTAACCGTAGACGCTATCTTCCGGAAATTTTTAGTTCCAACCGAAATCTTCGTTCCTTTGGTGAAAGGGCAGCTATGAATACACCCATTCAGGGTTCGGCGGCGGACATTATTAAATTGGCCATGATTAAAATAGCCGGATCCTTAGTAGATCAGGGCTTAAAGGCTAAAATGATCTTACAGGTTCATGACGAATTGATTTTTGAAGTCCCTCGGGAGGAGTTGGATGCTGTTGCGAGGCTGGTCAGAGGGGGAATGGAGGAGGCCTTGGAGCTGGATGTGCCGCTGAAGGTAGAAATTAAAATAGGTTACAACTGGTATGATATGGATATAATGAAGGAGTAGGAAAACCGTGCCCGAATTACCTGAAGTAGAAACCGTTAGACGTACACTGTTGGCAAATATTATAGATAAGAAGATTTCCAAAGTTTCGCTATATTATCAAGGTAATATTCGTAGCCCCAAGCCCGATCTTTTTTGTGAGTTGCTTAAAAATAAAATTTTTAGGGATATCCAAAGACGGGGCAAATTCTTAATTTTTTATTTGAGCAGCGGTTTAGTGCTAATTGTTCATTTAAGAATGACCGGTCAGCTAGTTTATCTTGATTCCCGTAAGTCTTTAGAAAAACATACCCACCTGGTTTTTTCCCTACAAGGCGGCATGGATTTGCGCTATTTAGATATTCGAAAGTTCGGCACCTTTGATTTGCTGAAAGAAGAAGAATTAGAGAGTTTTAAAAGTTTGCAGCAGCTGGGATTGGAACCTCTGTCATCATCCTTTTCTAGTCAAAAATTCAAAGAAAAGGCCCGGGGACGCGGTAAAAACCTGAAAGCTTTACTGCTTGATCAATCAACTGTTGCCGGCATAGGTAATATTTATGCAGATGAAATATTGTTCAAAGTTGGTTTTCACCCTGAAATGAGCACCAAAAATTTAACTGAACTCAACCTGGAACAATTGCACCGCAGTATTGTTGATGTTTTAAAGTTGGGAGTCCGGTATCGGGGCACAACCTTTAGAAATTATGTCGATGGTGAGGGTAAATACGGTCAATTCCAAGACCTTCTGAATGTTTACGGCAGAAAAGGTGAGCCATGCTTTCGCTGTGGGGCGGAAATAAGAAAAACCAGGGTGGCGGGTCGTGGCACATATTATTGTCCTCAGTGCCAGCCAAATCCATAATTAGCGAGGTGGTATCCTTGACTATTATTGGCTTAACCGGCGGCATCGGAAGCGGTAAAAGCACTGTGGCCAAAATGTTGAAGGACCTAGGGGCAGTAATTATTGATGCCGATCAGGTGGCTAGGGAGGTAGTGGAGCCGGGGCAGCCACTTTTGGCTAAGATAGCTCGAAAGTTCGGGGAAAATTGTCTGACCGAACAAGGAGAGTTAAACAGACAGATTTTAGCTTCAATAGTTTTTAGCGATGAAGGTAAAAGAAAAACCCTTAATCGGCTAATTCACCCGGTAATTAAAAAATCCATAGAGAATAGAATTAAAAGGATTAAAGAGGTGGATCAGCAAGCGATTATTGTGTTGGAGGCACCACTGCTGATTGAGGCCAAGATGACAACAATGGTTGATGAGGTTTGGGTGACAGAATTAGATTCTAAATTACAGTTAAAGAGGATTATTAGCCGAGACGGGTTAAAAAAGGCTGATGCACTGAAAAGGATCAAGAGCCAAATATCCCCTGCGGAGAGAAGATCCTTTGCAAAGGTGATTTTTAAGACGGAAAAAGAGCTGGAAGAACTTAGAAAGGATGTAGCCCGAGAGTGGACACGTATTTTGGCCTGTAAAGGGGAAACTCAACAATTCAATCGTGATTAAAAAGAAGTGGCGCGGGAGGTTTTAAGTGATAAATAATCTCTTTTCAAAAACAGGTTTTATTTGGGTAATTTTATTGATAATAGCGGCAGTAGTGCTACTATTCTTGCCGTGGTTTTGGAGAATGCTGTACCCTTTGCCGTATCGGGATGTAATCTTCTCCAATGCCCAAGAAGCAGGTGTTGATCCCTATTTAACTATGGCTGTAATTAGGATTGAAAGCAAATTCAGGCCGATGGCCCAATCGGTAAGAGGTGCAAAGGGCTTAATGCAGTTAATGCCCGAAACAGCGCAGTGGGTTAAAAAGCAAATGGGAGAAAAATTTGATGAAAAGTTATTATTTGATGTCCATTATAATACCAGTATAGGCTGCTGGTATCTGGCTTATTTGATAAAAGAATTTGACGGTGAACTGCATTTGGCTTTAGCAGCCTACAATGGTGGCCCAAATAATGTTAAACAATGGCTAAAAGATGAAATTTGGAGTGGTAAATTAGAACAATTAGCAGACATCCCTTTTCCGGAAACCAGGGATTTTGTAGAAAAGGTGCTGCATGATTATAGTACATATAGGCAGATTTATAGTTGGTATGTAAGTTTTGCTAAAAAAGCAGGTTTTTTAGTTGAAATCAAGAATAGAAACTCACTAACGGCGGAACTAAGAGGTGGTATTATTGGATAATAAAAAAATAACAACACTGAAACAAGTTAATCAAATTAATTTGGAACCTGGAAGAAGGTTTTTTTCAGCTACTCACGAGGAAATAGCAAACGGCTCCACAACGGATATTTATTTTATTCGAACCCTGGAAATATTAAAACATCTGGATTTGTCGGATACGGTCGTAACCGGAGAAATCTTTGGCAGGCGGGATGGTGTGTTTGCGGGTCTGGAGGAAGTTGTCAATATTTTACGAGGCACAGGTATTGAACTTTGGTCTTTGCCGGAAGGGACAAGTTTTAAGGCAAAAGAAGTTGTTATGCGTATTAAAGGACCCTATGCTAACTTTGGTGCCTATGAAACCGTCATTTTAGGTATGTTGGCCAGTTCATCGGGCTGGGCGACTGCGGCAAAAGAGGCAAAGGATGCCGCCTGTGACAAACCGGCAATTTGTTTTGGTGCTAGGCATGTTCACCCGGCCGTTGCACCTGTAATGGAAAGGGCGGCCTTGTTAGGAGGGATGGACGGTGCCAGTTGCATTTTAGCGGCACGTTTGGCCGGTCTGGAACCACAGGGCACCGTACCCCATGCCGTATTTTTAATTATTGGGGACACCTTAGAAACGGCAAGGGCTTACCATGAAACCATGCCCCTTGATGCCAAAAGGGTAATGCTAGTGGATACCTTTAAAGATGAAGCGGAAGAAGCCCTTAGGCTGGCAAGAGATATGGGACATGCCTTAGATGGGATTCGTCTGGATACACCGAGTGAAAGAGGTGGTGTTACGCCGGATTTAGTGAAGGAAGTTCGTTTTCGTTTGGATGCTGAAGGTTTCCAGCATGTGGGTATTTTTGTATCCGGGGGACTTTCACCGGAAAGAATCCAAATTCTTTCTGCTGCCGGGGCGGCGGCCTTCGGGGTTGGCAGTTATATTTCTGCAGCGCCGCCTTTGGATATGACATTGGATTTAAAAATGGTAGGGGATAAACCGATAGCCAAAAGGGGCCGTTTACCTGGCCTAACCTCATCCGACCATTTAAAAAAAATCTTTTAAGACCCATAGGCATAGACTTCACCTAATAACCAGATAATAGACAAAAGAGGAAAAAGGTGAATTTTATGTTTGATTTCCGCTTTCATCTCATTTCACTGACTGCAGTTTTTTTGGCCTTGGGTTTAGGAATCATTATAGGGGTGGCTGTTATAGATGAAGGCATCTTGGAAAAAGAACAAAAATATTTAGTTGACCGCTTGGAAGAGGACTTTAATATTTTAAGGGCTCAAAACAATTTAGCCAGAAATGAAATAACGGAGATGCAAAAAAAACTGGATGTGTGGCAGGATTTCTCCGAGGAGATTCTGCCTGCCTTAATTGGAGAAAAATTATCGGGCAAAAAGATTGTAATTATCAAAACTACCGATAAAGGGATGCCCGAGAATTTAACAGTAAACCTATTGAAGGCCGGGGCAAATGTGGTTTTTCAATTTGATTTAGAAACCTTCTTGCTGGAAAGTGGTACTGCTTTTGCTAACAAACCCGGTATCTCAAGTAAGGAAAAGCAAAAGGAGCTACAGCAAGGGGCATTATTGCTGGCTCAACGGATTTATGCCGGTGATTTTAACGCGGAGGAAACTGTAAGTGGGGATAGTTGCGGGGCAATTGTTGAATCATCCCCGGATGCAGTTATTATAATTGGCGGGGCTGATTCTCAGGAAAATTTTTTAGCGGGCCAGTTTGATTTTCCGTTAATATCGGATCTTCGGTCCCGAGGTTTGGTTGTTGCCGGAACGGAAGTAAGCGGGGTATTATATTCCTGTATTCCTCAATACTTAAAGCTGGCAAATATCATTGTTGATCAAATTGATACTATTCCGGGACAAGTTGCTTTGATTTGGGCTTTAACCGGTTTTGAGGGCTACTATGGAATTGGAGCTCAGGCAGTTAATTTACTGCCCCAGCTATCAATAAACTCAAATTAAAAAGCGTGGATGGACCACGCTTATTTTGGTGTCGGAGGAGGGACTTGAACCCTCACGGTGTTTACCATACGCCCCTCAAACGTACGCGTCTGCCGGTTCCGCCACTCCGACATGTGTTGATAATTTACTTAAACTGCAAAAATAACTATAGCATAAAAAGGGAGTCTTCGTCAAGCATACGAAAGAAAACCAAGCTGTGGACACCAGTCTTTAAGTTACAGTAATTAATACAAAAGGCACTGAAAAAATCAGCGCCCGTAAAGTTTAAATTGGTTGCGGGGGAAGGATTTGAACCTACGACCTTCGGGTTATGAGCCCGACGAGCTGCCAGCTGCTCCACCCCGCATTAACAATATAGCACATGGGGTAGAGGGTGTCAAACCTAATTAAGCTGAAAAATAGATTGGAAAATATCAAAGGGCGGGAGCATACACCGACGCCGATTGGGGTATTACCTGTTGGGCAAGGCTTTCCTGTATAGGCCCCTGTGTTCGAATGCTTTGGAGTAGGGTCAGGGTGGTGGCTAAAAAGTTGACAAAATTTAAATTGCTGAACCAAATATTGCTGATTAAAAAATACCTTCAGCAGGTTTTTCCCCTGGTGGAAGCCGAGCTCCGGCATTGGCGCCAAAAGGCCGATCAGTGTCCGAGTGAAACACTAAAAGAGATGGCCTTGAAAAGTATTGAGTTTAAAAGCTTTCATGCTAAGGGGGGGGCAATTTATTCTCTATTTCCGGGAGTTCAGACTGAAAAGTTTACCGGCTTTATTGTAGCTTTACAAACTATTAGTGATTATCTGGATAATCTTTGTGACCGAGCCGGTGTTTTTGATGAAATTGCTTTCCGTCAATTACACTTGGCTATGCTGGATGCCCTGGATACGGAGCAAGGAGAACAGCGAGATTATTATCGTTACTACCCATATAAAGATGACGGCGGGTATTTGTTTTTTTTAAAAGACAATTGTCAAAAGATCATAAAAGAGCTTTTACCAAGCTACTATTTAGTTGAAAAGGAAATTAAAAAGCTGGCTGCTTTATATATAGACCTGCAAAGTCTAAAACATTTAAGGGATGATACCAGGGAAGGAAGACTGCTGCAATGGGCAGAGGATCGTGCCTGTCCGGAGCTTTCACCTTGGGAATTTGCGGCGGCCACCGGCTCAACCTTGGGGATTTTTATGCTGGCTGCCTTAGCTGCGGACCCTCTGTTAACAAGGGAAAAGGTGCAAAGTATTTACCATGCCTACTTCCCCTGGATAGGGGGCCTGCATATCCTACTCGATTATTTTATTGATTTGGAAGAAGATGAGTTGGAAGGCGATTTGAATTTTGTCTCTTATTACCAAGATTTAAATCAATGTCAAGAAAGATTGGCTTTGTTTATTTTAGAATCAAAAAAGGTGGCCAGGGGTTTGACCGACGCCGGCTTTCACTTAATAGTTTTGGATGGTCTTCTGGCCATGTATTTATCGGATTCAAAGGCTTTGCTTGGAAACAAAAAGGAAGCAGCTTCGTATTTACTAAAGGTTGGGGGCACAAAGGCCAGGTTGTTGCACAGAGTTTGTCTTTATTTGAGGGAAAAAGGCGAGCTATAATGCTAAAAGGTTCTTGCTAACAAGTTGTCAGCCAACAATGATAAAGCTGTAATTGGCGGCGATGGGGTGAAAATTTCCAGCTGGGATTTAGCAAGATCAATAAATTCCTTTGCTTGTGTAAATGATTTTTCGAAGGCTCCGGAATTTTTCATTAGCTGCTGCAAACGGAGTTTGCTGTTCAAAGCTAAAGGCAAATTGCTTAAAATTATTTCAGTTTCTTTTCTGTACAAGGGATTTGCAAGTAATTGCAAAACCGGTAGGGTCAAATATCCTTGATCCAAATCAATGTTTGTCGGTTTCCCGATTAGTTCCGAATCACCCTTTAGATCAAATAAATCATCTATAATCTGAAAGGCGTAGCCCAGGTTAAGGCCGTAGTTTTGCAAAGAAAAAAGCTCCGATGATGCATTACCGGCCAGCAAGGGCCCAATGGAACAACTGGCAATAATTAGCTTGCCGGTTTTTTTCTTGATACGATTTAAATATTGTTGAATGGTTTGTTGCAAATCCTTTTTCGCGATAGCTTGTTCAATTTCACCTTGACACATACCATCAATTGCATCGGTAATAACGGTTAGGACAGAAGAAAGGTGGGAAGGAGAAAGCAGGCCAAATGCTTTGGCAAATAAAAAATCTCCGGTTAAGACGGCGATTTGATTACCCCAAATTGAGTTAACGGATGGCCTACCGCGCCTCGTTTCCGCCTCGTCAATAATATCGTCGTGGATTAAAGAAGCCATGTGTATTAACTCTAAAGCCGTAGCACAATTAATCAGGTCGTTCCCCTTGATCCCGAAAATTTTTCCGCTTAGGCAGGCTAGTAACGGCCTTAATCTTTTGCCTCCCGCTGCCAACAGATTCCTGCAAATTTTCACAACTGCTTCGGTACCGTCACCCAAAAGATCTTCCAGTCTCTTTTCTACCTGAATAAGCTCGGGAGTTAAATAAAATTCCTTATTTGGTATGTATTCGGCCTTAAAATCCTCTGAATCGGAGTAGATATTATCCAATTGCACCACTCCTTCCTAAAGCTTATTATCATAATAGTTTAAGTGCAAGGTGTAAAACGAATTGCAATTAAAGATTCTTCCCCAATTAGTAAGTTTTAAGCAGTAAATATGGCTAATAATTAATAATTTAGATTGGAAATGAAAGACTTGACTTAAGACGCTTTAACAAGTTAAAATGATAGCAGAGGAAACGATTTTATAAAACAGTTTAAGGGAGAGATGATTAGTGAGGAAAATTAAAAACATTTTAATAGCTTTGCTTGTATTGGGGGTTTTGATTTTTGCTGCCGGTTGCGGTGGAACTGAACCTGCACCTAATCCCCCGGCACCTCCGGCTAACGGTCAGGAGGCAACACCCCCGGAAAAACAAGAAGCAGCTAAAGACACCCTTGATGTCATTAAAGATCGTGGCGTTTTTGTAGCAGGTCTTGATGATGGCTATCCACCCATGGGTTTTAGGGATGAAAAAAATGAGTTGGTGGGTTTTGATATTGATATGGGCAATGAAATTGCCAGTAGATTAGGAGTAAAGATGGAGTGGCAGCCCACGGATTGGGACGGGGTAATTCCATCTTTGAAAACAAAAAGATTTGATGTCATTATTTCCGGTATGACTATCACGCCTCTCAGGGAAGAAGAAGTTAATTTCACCATTCCCTATGTAAAAGCCGGGGTGGTTGCCTTAGTTAAAGCCGGAAACAAGGACGGTATACAAGAGCCCATGGATTTATCAGGCAAAATTGTGGGCATTCAAGGCGGTAGCAGCGGTGAAGATGCTGTAATTGAATTGGAGGAAATGGAAGGTTTCGAAAAATTTAAAGATGTAAAGAGATATAAGCAATTCCCGGAGTGTTTAGAGGACCTGGCAATTGGCAGAACAGATGCTGCCATTGTTGATAATCAGGTAGCAGCTCATTTCTTGGACCTACGCCCGGGAGTATACGAAATTGCTACCCCCGTAAATGTAGAATACTTTGCCATAGCTGTTAGAAAAGAAGATACCAAATTGCTTGAAGAATTAAACCGTTTGATTACAGAAATGAAAGCAGATGGCTTTTTACTGGAGAACTCCCTAGAATGGTTCGAAGGTGATGTTATTCCTGAATAAATGATAGATTGGTGATCACAAATGGGTACAATTGCTTTTATATGGAGGGTCCTTCCTGTTTTGCTGAAGGGCGTAGCTATTACATTGGAATTGGCAGTGATTGCAATCACTGTCGGTTCCTTTATAGGTCTAACAATCGCCTTGATGAAAATAAGTAGAAATAAAATTTTCAATTTAATTGGGGGATTCTACACCTGGTTTTTTCGAGGGATTCCCCTGATAGTGCAATTATTTTTTCTATATTATGGTTTACCATCGGTAGGCATCGTCTTAACACCTTTTTCGGCTGCGGTTATTGGTCTTAGTCTCTGTGGCGGGGCTTATATTGCTGAAATTATCAGAGCAGCTATTCAATCCATCGAAAAAGGCCAAATGGAGGCTGCTTTATCTTTAGGCATGACCCATAGTCAAGCTATGCGCAGAATTATTATTCCCCAGACATATAAAAGACTTTTGCCCCCAATGGGCAATGAATTTATTACCTTGTTAAAGGATGTTGCCTTGGTATCAGTTATTACCATGGTAGATTTGCTCCGTTCGGCTCAACTGTTAAACCAAACCTATTTTAAACCCTTCGAACTCTACGGTGCTGTAACTATTTTATATTTAATGCTGACAAGTGCATTTGTTTTACTTGTGGGGTACCTGGAAAAAAAGTTTGCATTGCCGGAATAAACTAAGTGGGGATATACTATGATTAAAGCCTTAAATATAACAAAAAAATTTGGCTCCCTAGAGGTTTTAAAGGGGGTGGATTTGGAAGTAAAAGCAGGGGAAGTCGTTGTTATTATTGGTCCCAGCGGTTCGGGTAAAAGTACCTTGCTGCGCTGTTTGAATCAATTGGAGCAAATGGATGAGGGGACCCTCTGTATTGAAGGCGAAAAGATAAAAAATGGGCAGAAGAAAAAGGATATGGCTCAAATTTATCAATTGCGCCAAGGAATTGGAATGGTTTTTCAACGTTTCAATTTGTTCCCCCATAAAACTGCCTTGGAAAATGTTATCGAAGGCCCGCTTACGGTCCACAGGAAGCCTCAAAAAGAAGTTGCACAAAAAGGAATAGAATTATTGGGCAAGGTAGGAGTAGCCGATAAAGCCAATGCCTACCCGTCCCAATTATCCGGTGGTCAGCAGCAAAGAGTTGCAATTGCCAGATCCTTAGCTATGGAGCCAAAAATAATGCTGTTTGATGAGCCTACCTCTGCCTTGGATCCTGAGCTGGTCGGTGAAGTTTTAGAAGCAATTAAGGGTTTAGCCCGGGAAGGGATGACAATGGTAGTTGTAACCCATGAAATGGGTTTTGCTAAGGAGGTAGCAGACAGAGTAATATTTATGGATGATGGAAAAATACTGGAGGAAAGTAAACCGGAACAAATATTTTGTTCCCCGCAGCATCCCAGAACCAGGGAGTTTTTAAAAAAAGTACTATAGTATTTTTAGGAGGTTAAGCATGTATTGGTCAGAAAAAGGCGAGAATAACACGACGAGAACAATAGAGTTAGCAATCAACAAAGCAAAAGAATTAGGTATAAAATATTTAGTAGTCGCTTCTAACTCTGGCAGCACAGCTAAACTTTGTCTTGATCAAGGGTTAAATGTAATCTGTGTAAGCCATCATGTTGGTTTTAAAAATCCTGGCGAAGATGAAATGTCGGCCGAAACCCGTCAGGAATTACAAGCTAAAGGGGTTCCCGTTCTGACGGCCACCCACTTAATGGCCGGATTAGATCGAGCCGTTCGTAATAAATTTGGTGGTTTATATCCCGCGGAAATAGTTGCTACAAGCTTAAGAATGTTAGGGCAGGGTGTGAAGGTGGGTACAGAAATCGCGGGGATGGCCTTAGATGCGGGGCTGATTCCTTATGGGGAGGAAGTTGTGGCAATAGCCGGTAGCAGCAGAGGCGCAGATAGTGCCATAGTGATTCAACCTGCCCATTCAAATAACTTTTTTGACACTAAAATCAAAGAAATTATCTGTAAACCCCGGGAGTTTTAATTCAGCCAATCGCCCATGATGATATTATTAAAAAGCCGGCAGGCTGGCCGGCTTTTTTGTATGCCACGGATCTGTCTTTGATATCAACATATTAAGGTTTTTGATTTGGGTAGGCGGCAAATGAAAGTTATTGTTTTCATGATGGCTTTCTCAGGTTGACATGTGTTAAATCCAAAGTTAAAATGTTAAAGTGTATAAAAGGAGATGAAGGATATGGGAGTAAATCAAGGACTACTAAAAACTGCAAGCATCATTAAAGCTGATTATCGTATTTTACTCTTACTTGGTTTGGGACATTTAGCCGCGGATATCAATCAAGGTGCCCTGCCTATTTTGTTGCCGAGGCTGTTTACAGAATATGGTTTATCCTACGCTCTTGCCGGAGCAGTCACTTTGGCTTTTAATTTAAGTTCCTCTGTAATTCAGCCCATTTTTGGCTGGCTAAGTGATAAAAAAACTACTTTATGGATATTACCTGTCGGAGTTTTTCTTGCTTCCCTTTCCATGGCACTTTTGGGGTTTGCTACTGAATTTTGGATGGTTCTAGCCTTAGTTTTGTTCAGCGGTATAGGAGTGGCTGCCTATCATCCCCAAGGCTCTAAGGCTGCAAGTTTTGCCGGTGGTTCTGCTAGGGCTACCGCTATGTCGGTGTTTTCTGTTGGGGGTAATTTAGGCTTTGCCATAGGTGCAGCTATAACGGCAGTAATTTTAGCCTCCGGCGGTCTTAAAGGCACCATTAATCTTTTAATACCCGGCGTAATTGTTACTTTTCTATTGTGGACATTTCTGAATAAAATTCCCAGCAAACCCAGGGCGGAAAATGGTGGGCAAAAAACAGAAACTTTAGTTGCTCAACAAGGAAGCCTTTGGCTACCACTTTCTTTTTTAATGGTAATTGTAATTTTACGTTCCTTTGTTCAAGCGGGATTAGTTACCTTTATTCCCTTATATTTAATTCACTACTTAGGTGCCCCAGAAAGCTATGGCAGTACGTTAGTAACAATCTTTCTTCTAGCGGGAGCAGTCGGTACAATAATCGGAGGTCCCTTGGCTGATCGCTTCGGAAAGACGAGACTGATAGCTTGGTCCATGGGCTTAATGCCGCCTTTGCTGTTGACCTTTCTTTACGGTCCGGCTTGGTTAAGTATCATTGCCTTGGTTATAACCGGAGCAGTGCTAATCTCAACTTTTTCAATTACCGTTGTTTTAGGGCAGGTTTTTATGCCCAATTCAGTTGGCATGGCTTCGGGTTTAATGCTGGGTTTTGCAGTGGGAACCGGGGGCTTGGGAGCGGTTGGTTTAGGTGCAATAGCCGATGGTTTTGGTTTAAACATTACAATGCTTACAATTGCCTTACTTCCGGTTTTAGGTCTTTTTTTGACTTTTATTTTTGCAAGGATTCAAAAGAAAATTTTTGGCGTGGTCAGCTGATAATTTTTTTAAGAGAGCCCTTCCCTCAAGGGTTCTTTTTTTGCTTTTCCCGCCCCACTTTATACCTCTTGCCGACAGCTCCAATTCTAATCCACAGGAACATTTTACCGCTATCTTTGTGGCAGGAGGGCTAGTATAATTAGTAATGTCAATGGTTTGCCAGTTTTTCCTTCTTACCTGGAGCCGAATTTAATTTTAAAGCGGGGGAACCAATTTCAGGGGTGAATCCTAAAAGACTTGGCTTTTAGGCAGGGGTCTCGATTCCTAACCCGTCAGCTAACCTCGTAGGCTTTAAGGGGGTGGACAAACATTTAATGCATAGGGTAATAGAGGGGGACATGGCAAAAATTTCAAATTCAAACGAAATAAGAAAGGGGTAAAAATGAATGCGATTTACTAAAATTATGATAACAATAGCGATAGCTCTTTCTTTAGTCGTGCTTCCCATATTACCGATGGGTGGGGCTAATGCGGCAACCACCTACACTTATCAGTATCAAACTAATTATTACAGCTATAGTGTTCCGGTCCAGACATATAACACTGTGAACACTTATACCTTGTATTATGATGTAGCCAGTGGCAAATACTATCTGGTGCCTAAAACCCCGGTAGAAAACGAAAAACCGGCTCCTTCTAACCCCGGTAACTCAACAAAACCGGTAGAAACGCCGAAACCGGCTCCGCCTAAACCTGAGGCACCAAAGCCTGTTCAACCTAAACCGGAACCCGTTCAACCGGTTACCGGTAGTCAGTTTGAACAAAAAGTAGCTGATTTGGTTAATCAAGAGAGGGCTAAATTTGGTTTGAGCCCCCTTGCCCATAATGGCTCGCTTTCTCAGGTGGCAAGACTGAAATCGGAGGATATGAGAGACAAAAAATACTTTTCTCACACCTCTCCAACCTATGGTTCGCCCTTCGATATGATGAAGCAGTTTGGCATTAGTTATCGCACTGCAGGTGAAAATATTGCCGCCGGACAAACTACACCAGAGCAAGTTGTCAAAGCTTGGATGGATAGTCCTGGACATAGGGCCAACATTTTGAACAGCCAGTACACCCAAATCGGTGTCGGTTATGCAAAAGGCGGTAGTTATGGCCACTATTGGACACAGATGTTTATAGGTAAATAAGATTTGGCCACGTTCCCAGCCGGGACGTGGCTTTTTAATATTAAGGTTTAAGTAAGGAAAACTTTCTTCTTCTTAGGATTTGTCGTATAATAGGGGAGAATTCAGCCAGCTAAAAATTAGAAAGGGGAAATGCTGTTTGGCTAAAACACTGACAGAAAAAATTATCAAGGAACACTTAGTTGATGGTGAAATGGTGCCCGGCGAAGAAATAGGTATCAGAATTGATCAGACTTTAGTTCAAGACGCAACCGGAACCATGGCTTACTTGCAATTTGAAGCATTAGGCATTCCTCGTGTTAAGACGAAGCGATCAATGACTTATGTGGATCATAATACATTGCAGAATGGTTTCGAAAATGCCGATGATCACCGTTATTTGCAAACCTTCTCCAAAAAGTATGGTGTTTACTACTCCAGAGCGGGTAATGGCATTTGTCACCAAGTCCAATTAGAACGTTTTGCGGTTCCCGGTCAAACCTTATTGGGTGCTGACAGCCACACGCCTACCGCCGGTGGCATGGGCATGCTTGCCATTGGTGCCGGTGGGTTGGACATAGCCACCGCCATGGCCGGAGAGCCCTTTTATCTAAGAATGCCTAAGGTTGTTAAGGTGGAACTTCTGGGCAAATTAGCTCCTTGGACAACAGCCAAAGATATTATTTTAGAGGTTTTGCGTCGCCTGACTGTCAAAGGCGGCGTGGGTAAAATTATCGAATACGGTGGGGAGGCTCTAAAATATTTAACAGTGCCGGAAAGGGCAACTATTACTAATATGGGTGCCGAACTAGGAGCTACTACCTCCATCTTCCCAAGTGATGAACTGACTAGGCAATATCTAAAAGCCCAAAAAAGGGAGGCAGACTGGAAGCGTCTGGAGGCGGATTCGGATGCCACCTACAGTGAGACCATCCAAATCCGGTTAGATGAATTAGTTCCTTTGGCAGCACGACCTCATAGTCCCGACTCCGTTGTGCCGATTGATGAGTTGCAGGATATTAAAGTTGATCAGGTGGTTATCGGAAGCTGCACCAATTCCTCCTATAAAGATTTAATGCAGGCGGTAGCTATTTTAAAGGGTAAAAAGGTGCATCCGGAGGTCAGCTTGGTTGTTGCACCGGGTTCCCGCCAAGTATTAAAGATGTTGGCAGACAATGGTGCCCTGGGCGACTTTATTATGGCAGGTGCCCGTATATTAGAAAGTGCCTGCGGCCCCTGTGTGGGTATTGGACAGGCCCCTGCCACCAACGCTGTTTCAGTTAGAACCATTAACCGTAACTTCGAAGGTCGAAGCGGGACTCAAAGTGCCCAGGTCTACCTGGCCAGTCCCGAAGTAGCGGCGACAGCCGCTTTAACTGGCAAATTATCAGATCCTAGGGAACTGGGTGAATATAAATCCGTTGCCTTACCGGAAGAGTTTGTTGTGGATGACAGTATGGTTTTAGCACCTGCACCGGAAGGTGAAGCAGTTGAAGTAGTAATGGGTCCCAATATTAAACCTTTCCCCCTAGGCGGGGAACTGCCCGATGAAATTGAAGCTGCAGTTTTACTAAAATTAGGTGATAATATCACAACTGATCATATTATTCCTGCGGGCTCGAAAGTGTTACACTTAAGATCAAATATACCTGCTATTTCTGAGTTTACTTTTTCCGGTGTGGACCCCACCTTTGCGGCAAGAGCCAAAAATGAGACTAAGGGATTTTTAGTAGGGGGAGAAAATTATGGGCAAGGCTCCAGCAGGGAACATGCGGCATTGGCTCCCATGTATTTAGGAGTTAAAGCCGTACTGGTTAAATCCTTCGCCAGGATTCATAAAGCCAACTTAATTAATGTGGGCATTCTGCCTTTAACTTTTAAAAATCCTGCGGACTATGATTTAGTAGCACAGGAGGACAGGTTGAAATTAATTAACCTTTCCCAACAGATTCAGGCTGGCCCGACCCTAGAGTTAAAACCTTACTAAAAAAGAAAAGATTTTTGTAGAGTGTGATTTGTCGCCCAGAGAAAAAGCAATTATTTTAGCTGGTGGCTTGTTAAACCAAATTAAAAATCGCAACTGAAATTGCGGCATAGTCGGGACCTGCGACTATGCCGTTTTTGTTTGCACTCTAACAAATTCTTAAATTATTGAAAAAGTTTGATAATTTCGTTGACTTAATTGTTTTCAGAACTTATAATTAAATTTAGAATGAATGGTCATTCAGAATTGGAAGGGAGACAGGCGATGCCCATAAAAAAAGGCGAGAAATATTTTCAAATTTTAGATGCTGCTTTAAAAACATTTGCTTTGGATGGTTACCACCGGACCCAGGTAGCTAGGATTGCAAAGGAAGCAGGGGTGGCGGATGGGACCATTTATCTTTATTTTGAAAGCAAGGAAGATATTTTAATATCTTTGTTTACTGAAAAAATGGAAGCTTTTGTTTTAGAACTAAAAGAAAGATTATCAAAGGGAAAAGGCTTTGAGGAAAAGCTTAGGATTTTGGTCAGCCATCATTTTGGGCTTTTAGGGTCAAATCCGGCACAAGCCATGTTTACCCAAATTGAAATGAGGCAAATAGATCCTGTAATTAACAAGGGGATTTCAGGCCCACTGAAAAGCTATTTTAAGGTTATTGAGGAGGTGATTCGGTTAGGGCAATCTGAAGGGTGCGTCAGTATGGATTTAGATGTTCGCTTGGCCCGTAAAATGGTCTTTGGTGCAGTGGATGAAGTTGTGACCTGTTGGGTTATGTCGGAACGGAAATATGAATTAACTTCTTTAGCTGACCCCCTATATATAATGCTGAAGGCGGCATTATGTACAACTAAGTAAAAAGGAGGAATGGTTTCGTGATCAAGATCAAGAAAGCAGCGGTACTTGGTGCCGGAATTATGGGAAGCGGCATTGCGGCTCATTTAGCCAATGTGGGCATTCCTGTTTATCTGATGGACATTGTACCCAGAGATTTGCCGGAGAATGCAGGCCCCAAGGAAAGAAATGCCTTTGCCCAAAAAGGTTTAGATTCAGCTATTAAGTCCAAGCCGGCGGCTTTTTATAGCAAAAGCAACGCAAGGCTTGTTACGGTTGGAAACTTTGAGGACAACATGGATTGGCTGGGGGAAGTTGATTGGATTATCGAGGTAATTGTAGAAAAGCTGGAGATTAAAAAAGAAATGTTTCAAAAAGTTGCTTTGCATCGTAAGCCAGGCACAATAGTTAGCTCCAATACTTCTGGTATCTCTATTAATGCTATGGCAGAGGATTTGCCCGAGGAATTTCGTCAGCATTTTCTTGGTACCCACTTCTTTAATCCGGTAAGATATATGAAGCTATTAGAGGTGATTCCTTGTAACGATACTTTACCTGAGTTGGTACAGGGCATGATGGTTTTCGGTGAAAGGGTTTTGGGTAAAGGAGTTGTTTTGGCCAAGGACACTCCAAATTTTGTCGGAAATCGCATCGGTACTTATGGCATGATTGATACAACAAGAATAATGCTTGAGGATGGCTATACAGTCGAGGAAGTTGATGTTATTACCGGGCCGGCTATGGGCCGTCCTAAAAGTGCTTCTTTTAGAACCCTGGACTTAGTCGGTTTGGATACGTTTTTGCATGTAGCCAATAATGTACTGGAAAATGTTGATGATCCCTTTGAGCAGGAAGCCTTTAAAGTACCGGAGCTGCTTACAAAGATGGTTGAAAGTGGCCTGTTGGGGAACAAAACCAAGAAGGGTTTTTATACTAGGGATAAAAGCAAAACTATCTTTGCTTTGAACTACAACACTATGGAGTATGAACCGATAGTAAAACCAAAATTTTCTTCCATAGAGGCCGGAAGGAATCTCCCTGGTTTAGCGGCACGTCTAAAAAATCTAGTTAATGCTAAAGACAGAGCGGGGACCTTTGCCTGGAAAACGTTAAAGAGGAGTTTGCTTTACAGTGCACGGCAGTTGGGTATTATTGCCGATGACATTGTAAGTATTGACAATGCTTTAAAGTGGGGCTTCAACTGGGCCATGGGTCCCTTTGAAATTTGGGATGCCATTGGCGTTGAAAAAAGTTTAGAAAGAATGAGGGCCGAAGGAGATGAAATTCCCGCAGTAGCAGAAGAGTTTTTAGCTGCTGGCTTTAAGAGCTTCTACCAAAAGAATGAAGAAGGATTGTTTGTCTATGATTTCAACAAAAAAGAATATAAATTACTTGAGGCAAAACCGGAGATCATCATTCTAAAGGATCTAAAAAAACAAAACAAGGTTGCTTATTCCAACCCGGGTGCTGCCTTGGTTGATATCGGTGACGGCGTTGCTTGCTTGGAGTTTACTTCCCCAAATAATGCCCTGGGGGTAGATATCGTCCAAGCCTTAAACTACATTATTGAGAACCTGCCGAAGCAATTTGATGGGATGGTTATTGGCAATCAGAGCAAAAACTTCTGTGTCGGTGCCAACTTGATGCTAATGCTAATGGAAGCCGAGGACGAAAACTGGGATGAAATTAATTGGATGGTTAAAGAATTCCAATATTCCTTCCTGAGAACCAAGTACGCATCTTTTCCGGTAGTGGCTGCTCCTTTTGGGATGACCCTAGGGGGAGGTTATGAGATTTCTGCAATAGCAGATAAAATTCAAGCCGCAGGAGAAACCTATATGGGTTTAGTTGAACTGGGTGTGGGACTGGTACCCGGTGCCGGCGGACATAAAGAGATGTTAATCCGCAGTGTTGAAAATGTCAAAGATATTAAAGGGGTAGATTTGCAGCCTTTTGTAAACAAGGCTTTTGAAAACATCGCTATGGCAAAGGTTTCAACCAGTGCCCAGGAAGCTAAGGATTTAGGGTATTTGAGGGCAGGAGACGGAATCAGCGTTAACAGTGATTTTCTAATTTATGATGCTAAACAGGCTGTTTTGGAAATGGTGAAGAAGGGCTATCGAGCACCTGCACCGGCCCAAATTCCCGTTGTGGGAGAAACCGGTTATGCTGTTTTGGAACTTGGAGTATATACTATGCTGCAAGGCGGCTACATTAGTGAATATGATGCTCATTTAGCTAAAAAAGTGGCCCATATTCTAACCGGGGGCAAATTACATCCGGGAACAGTTGTATCTGAGGAGTATTTGTTAGACATTGAGAGGGAAGCTTTTCTAAGCCTCATTGGCGAGCCTAAGACTCAGGATAGAATGCGTCATATGTTGGCTAAGGGTAAGCCCTTGCGTAATTAAAGAGAGGAGGGTGTTAGATGCGGGAAGCGGTTATCGTATCAGGAGTAAGAACAGCGGTTGGTAAAGCACCAAGGGGCATATTGAAGTATCATAGACCCGAAGATTTAGGCGGGGCGGTTATAAAAGAGGCAGTGGCCAGAGCCAAAGGCTTGGATCCTGCAACTGTTGATGATGTGATTATTGGTTGTTCCTTCCCTGAAGGAGAACAGGGGATGAATATGGGTAGGGTTGTAGCTCTAAGGGCGGGGTTGCCAAATAGTGTACCCGGTATGACAGTGAACCGTTTTTGTTCTTCCGGTTTGCAAACAATTGCAATTGCAGCCGAAAAAATCATGTGTGGCTTTGCCGATGTGGTTGTTGCCGGCGGGGTTGAGAGTATGAGTACTATCCCTATGGGTGGGCAAAGAATAGCACCTAATCCATATATGATGGAGAATCAACCGGGGGTTTATATGGGTATGGGTTTAACGGCGGAAGAGGTTGCCACCAGATACAATATCAGCAGAGAAGATCAAGATGCTTTCGCGGTCCGAAGCCATCAAAATGCCGCAAAGGCGATTCAAGAGGGTAAGTTTAAGGATGAGATTTTACCCATAACGGTAAAGCAGGTTAAAGTTGGTCCCGGTAACAAAGTAGTTACAGAAGAAGTAATTTTTGATACTGATGAAGGGGTAAGGCCGGAAACGAGTATGGAGGGCTTGGCCAAACTCAGACCGGTGTTTAGACAAGGTGGGTCTGTGACAGCCGGTAATTCGTCACAAACCAGTGATGCCGCGGCGGCCGTTGTGTTAATGTCAGCTGAAAAGGCAAAGGAACTGGGGCTGAAGCCCATTGCTATTTTCCGTTCCTTTGCTGTTGGTGGGGTAGAGCCCGAGGTAATGGGTATCGGACCTGTCGTGGCTATCCCGAAGGCTTTGAAGCTTGCAGGTTTGACACTGGATGATATTGACTTAATTGAGTTAAACGAAGCTTTTGCTTCTCAATCACTTTATGTTATCCGGGAGTTGGGCCTCAATCAGGATATTACCAATGTTAACGGCGGGGCGATTGCTCTTGGTCACCCTCTAGGTTGTACTGGTGCGAAGTTGACAGTTTCCTTGCTGAATGAGTTGGGTCGTCGTAAGGGAAAATATGGTTTAGTGTCAATGTGCATCGGCGGTGGCATGGGGGCGGCCGGTGTATTCGAAATGGTTTATTAATATTGAATTGGAGGGATAATTATGAGCAATGAAATTATTAGGGGCGGTATGTTTTTAATCGACGATGCAAGAAACACCTCAATTTTTACGCCGGAGGATTTTAACGAGGAACATCGTATGATTGCCAAAACAGCTGAAGACTATATACTCGGTGAAGTCGTTCCGGTAATGGATGAGTTGGAAGAAAAAAAGGAAGGCTTAATGCCAAGTTTGGTTAAAGGGGCAGGGGAGCTGGGGCTTTTGGCAGCGGATGTTCCCGAGGCCTATGAAGGAATGGGCTTAGATACGATCAGTTCAATTCTAATTACAGAAAAGGTGGCTTTGGGCGGACCTTATGCGGTTGCACATTCTGCCCACACTGGTATTGGTACCCTTCCAATTGTTTATTTTGGTAATGAGGAGCAAAAGAAAAAGTATCTGCCGGGTTTAGCAAGTGGGGAGCTTCTGGCAGCCTATGCTTTAACTGAACCGGGTGCAGGCTCCGATGCCTTAAACAGTAAAACCAGGGCCGTTCTAAGTGAAGACGGAACTAAATATATTTTGAACGGCGAAAAAATGTTTATTACCAACGCCGGTTTTGCGGATATTTTTGTTACCTATGCCAAAATTGACGGGCAGCATTTTACAGCTTTTATTATTGACAGGGAGTCCCCTGGTCTCAGTTTTGGAGCAGAAGAAGACAAAATGGGTATTAGAGGCTCCTCCACCCGCAGCGTGATTCTGGAAAATTGTGAGGTGCCTGTGGAAAATGTTCTTGGGGAAATTGGCAAAGGGCATAGGGTAGCCTTTAACATTTTAAACATTGGCCGCTACAAATTAGGAGCAGCAGCAGTCGGCGCAGCAAAAGAAGCTTTGGCTATTAGTGTGAAATATGCCAAGGAAAGACAGCAGTTTAATAAAAGCTTGGTTGAATTTGGCTTAATCCAAGCCAAGATAGCGGATATGACTACAAAGCTTTATGCCTCCGAGTCTATGGTTTATAGAACTGCTGGATTAATTAACACTGTTTTGGCGGATTTGGATCCCAATGCTACAGATGCCGGTCAAGCAGCTACCAATGCCATCAGTGAATATGCCATGGAGTGTTCGATTAATAAAATTTTCTGTTCTGAAGCAGTAGACTTTATTGCCGACGAAGCAGTGCAGATTCACGGCGGTTATGGTTATATTAGGGAATACCCTGTAGAAAGGATGTATAGAGATTCTAGAATCAACAGAATCTTTGAAGGTACAAATGAAATCAATAGACTCCTTATTCCTGCTACCCTACTTAAAAAGGCTACAAAAGGAGAAATTCCTTTATTAGCGGCAGCACAAAAATTAATGGGTGAGCTAATTGGCATGATGCCTGAGGCTCCGGAGGGAGTCTTGGGAGAAGAATTTGCAAAATTAGCGAATATGAAGAAAATGTTCCTAATGACTGCCGGCAGCGCAGTGCAAAAACTTGGGATGAAGCTTCAGGATGAACAAGAGGTGCTGGCAGCCTTAGCGGATCAAGTAATAGAAATTTATGCTCTGGACAGTACCCTAGTTCGTACTAAAAAAGCCGTTGAGGAAACAGGTGAGGAAGCTAATGCTTTAAAACTGAACATGGCAAGACTTTATGCAAATGAGGCTCTCCAAAACTGTGAGTTAATTACTAAAAACACTCTGGCTGTGGTGGAAAGTGGAGACACCCTAAAAACGCTATTGGCCGCCCTTAGAAAGCTTGTTCGCTTCGATTTGGTGAATGCAGTACAGTTAAAGCGTGCAATCGCTGCTGACATAATTGAGGTAGAAAAATATATCGTCTAAACAAGCCTAGTTCAATATCTTATTAAGGGAACCCCTTCGTACGAAGGGGTTCTTTGTGTGATCTTTACACTTTAGCAATTATTAAGTAAAATGTTAAGGTGATTATAATGAAGAGGTGAATATCCAATGGCTTTATCTTGCGGAATTATTGGTTTGCCTACTGTTGGCAAAACTACTTTGTTTAATTTACTTACCAATGCCAAGCTAGAAACCAGTAATTTTATGACTGGGAAAACTACTACCCATACCAGAACTGCTAAAATCCCCGATGAAAGAGTTGATAAATTGGCTGAATTGTATAACCCTAAAAAGGTGACCTATGCTACCTTGGAAATTACCGATGTGCCGGGGTTGGTCAAGGGTTCGAGTAAGGGAATGGGTTCGGGGAATGAATTTTTGCAGGGGGTTAGAGAGGCGGACGCTTTAATACATGTAGCTAGGGCTTTTAGTAAGCCGGAGATATTGCATATTGAAGGCAGCATTGATATTTTACGGGACTTAGAAACAGTTAATTTGGAATTACTTTTTGCTGATTTGCAACTAATTGAAAATCGCATAAACAGAATTGAAGGGCAAAAAAAGGTTACCCAGGAGCATCGGACAGAATTGTCGGGGCTAAAAAAAATACAGGAAGTATTAGAGGCTGAAAAGCCAATCAATCAGGCCGGTTTAACGGAAAGCGAAAATCAATTGCTTAGGCACACTCAGTTTCTAACCAGTAAACCTATGATTTTAGTTATTAACCTCGATGAAGATCAGCTGATTGCCCAAAGTTATCCAAACAGAAAGGCGATATTAGAATATGCCGCACTGAGGGCTATTCCATTACTGGAGGTATCTGTTTTGGTAGAGGAAGAGATCAGTGAATTAAGTATAGAGGATCAAGTAATTTTTCTGGAGGACTTGGGTATTGAAGAACCCGGCATAAATAAAATAGCCAAGACTGTTTATCAGGAGCTAGGTTTAATTTCTTTTCTCACTGCGGGTGAAGATGAAGTGAAGGCTTGGACTATCGCGGCGGGATTAAACGCTAAGCAAGCGGCCGGAAAAATTCATTCCGATATAGAAAAAGGTTTCATCAGGGCGGAAACTGTCGGCTTTAACGACCTAATGGAACTGGGCTCCATGGTCAAAGTTAAAGAAAAGGGTTTGGCCCGTTTGGAAGGAAAAGATTATTTAGTAAAAGACGGTGATATAATTAATTTTCGATTTAATGTTTAATTAGAAAAACTGCTATTTGGTAGCCACCTTGACAGCCCCGGCTGTCGGGTATAAGATAATTCTAGCAATTAAAGTATATGCGAAATATAGCAGAATAGGGGCGAACAGGATGCAAATTAAAGGCGGAAAAATACGTCAAATGAGAGAGGAGCGAAATTGCTCCTTAGCGGAATTCGCGGGGAGAGCGGGTATTTCTATTTCCTATTTAAGTGAAATAGAAAGGGGAGCAAAAAAGCCTTCTTTAAAAACCATTGAAAAAATAGCAAAGGTACTTAATGTGCCCAAAAACCAGCTGATTGAAATTACCAGCGATTCCAAAGGGATATCCCTGGGAGAAAAAATTCGGCTGCTGAGAGAGCAAAAGGATTGGATTTTATCTGATTTAGCAAAAAAAGCACAGATTTCTGTTTCTTTTTTAAGTGAAATCGAGAGAGGCAACACTTATCCTGCCATAGACACCTTGAAAAGAATTGCCGATGTTTTAGAAGCGGATATGCAAGATTTGATTGGTAGGGGGGGCATTTTAGGCAACAAGCTAAGATCCCGCCGGGAAGAA
>JBBAFB010000005.1:0-33695 GCA_041655595.1 Bacillota bacterium | reverse complement strand
GTCCCCCTGCCACGG
The DNA here is from genome assembly GCA_041655595.1 of Bacillota bacterium. Taxonomy (GTDB): domain Bacteria; phylum Bacillota; class DULZ01; order DULZ01; family DULZ01; genus JBBAFB01. The sequence goes on along the minus strand of JBBAFB010000005.1, from coordinate 33,680 downwards.
GATGGTATTTATGCTCATAGCAATGTATACATGTAAATATTTATTTCTAAAGCCCGTTGGATTAAACTAATGGTATAATTAAATAATTGTGAATAAAAGCAGCCGCCTGTGGGCTGCTTTTAAATGTGGTGATTGGGGATATGCGGCAATGTCCATGCAAAGGAAATCAAAATCAAATTTTAAGGAAGTAATGATATATACGGGGGCTTTTATGGCTTGGGTAATAGGCTCCGGATTTGCTACGGGTCAAGAGATCCTGCGGTTTTTCTCCAGTTACGGATACATCAGCTATGGAGTGGTGGCATTAAATTTGCTTGGTTTTTTGTTTTTAAGCCGAGTCATTGTCACAACCGGCTACGATCATAAAGAGAGCAATTTTGATCACTTTGCTTACTTTTGCGGAAGTAAGCTGGGTGCGATATACACTTGGCTGATTCCCGTTACTTTGTTATTGATTATGTCGGTGCTTACCTCCGGGGCAGGCGCTACCCTTTACGAATATTATGGTATCAATCCCTATATCGGTTCGGCACTGATGTCGGTGTTGGTTTTATCCGCTTATTTGATTGGCTTTGAAAAAATGGTCAAAATTGTCTCTGCAATCAGCCCCATCATCATTATTTTCACTTTATTTGTTGGTGGAGCAACAGTCATCAGGGACTATAGCAGTTTCTCGGAAATAGGAAAATACGAGGAAGTATTAATGACCACTAAAGCTTCGCCCAACTGGGTATTAAGTTCGGCGTTATATTTGTCCTTAAATTTTTTAAGCGGCGGTATTTATTTTACGGCCTTGGGCTCCAAAGCAGCAAGTAGGGAGTCTGTTAGGCTTGGGGCATTATTAGGGACAATTGCATTAAGCGCAACAATTGCCATCATGAATACCGCTATTTTGCTGAACTCGGCAAACATAACTTTGCTGGCGATACCTACCTTGTATCTTGCAAAGGAAATATCTCAAATTATTGGGGCGGCATTTTCGATAATTCTCACATTGGGTATTTTTTCATCCTGCTCGACCATGATGTGGACCGTTTGCAGCCGGTTTTTTGCCGGGGACATGAGGAAAAACAAACTGTTTGCGGTTTTGGTATCCACTGGTATTTTCTTAATGAGCTTGTTCCCTTTCGGCAAGTTGGTCGGCGTCTTCTACCCCCTAGTGGGCTATGTCGGCCTACTGTTCATAGGCTGTGTTATTTATAGAGGGGTCTGGGACAAGGGGACAGGAGTTTTGTCCCACTTGTCTAGGTTATTTCAAGGCCACTTTTAACTCCTCCGAATCTGTAATGGGCGGTAAGCAGGTGAAATTATGGCAAAGGTAGGCTGTTGGTCGGTTGTCAATAACCTTTTTATCTGCTAAGGAGGGAATTAAACTTGTTAGCTGTGCCCTTTCTAATTCGGTCAAAATTAAGGTCAGCATTTCCGGGTGGTAAAATTCTTGAAAAGTAGCTTGTAGTTCTTGTTCAAAACCACTTTCTTGGGGGGTGATAATTTGCAATTGGGAAGGAGGGATTATGTTCATCAGAACTGAGAACAGGAAAAAGCTATAGTAAGAGGGTGCTTCCGCCACGGTCTGGCCAAAGATTTGTAGCTGTTGCTGGGCTATTTCCGTTAAAGCCGGATCCTCCGTCAAATGAGCAAGCCTTAGAAAATTATAGGCAGCTACTGAGTTCCCCGACGGGGTAGCACCGTCGTAAAGTTCCTTGGGGCGAGCAAAGAGCATTTCACCATCATTTCCATAATGAAATAGGCCCTTGTCTGTCTGATCCCAAAAAAGCCGAAGCAATTCGTTATTAAGTTCTTGAGCTATCTTCAAATAGGAGGCCTTGGCCGTAGCTAAAAATAATTCTATTAACCCAAAAATTAAAAAGGCATAATCGTCTACAATGCCTAATTCCTTTATCTCTCCCTGGCGGTAACGAGCCATTAAGCGACCATCAACCCGGCGTAAATTTTTCAGAATAAAACCCATTCCCTGTTCAGCTATGCCTATGTAGCCGGTATCCCCCAGGATGCGTCCGTTTATGGCCAGACTAGCTATGAGCAGTCCATTCCAGGAAGTAAGTATCTTATCATCCTTAAAAGGGTGAATTCTTTTTTCCCTAGCGTCAAACAACAATTGCTTTTCCTGCTCAAAAAGGTTGGTAATATCCGTATCTATTAGGTTGGGGATATTAACACCTTCAAAATTACCTTGTTCAGTGATGTCATAGGTCCGACAAAACTCTTGTCCGGTTTTAGGACCTAGCACCTCCTCAACTTCCCAAGGCATCCAGGTGTAGAATTTACCTTCCTCACCTTCGGAATCCGCATCCTCTGCGGAATAAAAGCCCCCTTCAGGGGAAGTCATATCCCTAAAAATATAACTGTATATTTCTTTAACTACCTTGGCGTAGAAGGGATTTTGGGTTGCTTGATAGGTTTCGCCGTAAACCCAGGCCAAAAGGGCGTTGTCGTAAAGCATTTTTTCAAAATGGGGTGCGAGCCATTTTTGATCTGTAGAATAGCGGCAAAAACCAAACCCGATATGATCGTAAATTCCGCCCTGGTACATGGAATGCAAAGTTTTTTCCACCATCTCAAGGGCTTTGGCTTCCTTAGTTAAATGCCAGTAACGTAGTAGAAATAGCAGGTTGTGAGGTGTAGGGAATTTTGGAGCCGTACCGAAGCCCCCGTGTTTTTCATCAAAGGAATGAAGCAAGCTTTGATATGCCTTGTCCAAGGTTTCCCGCCCGGGGATATCACCGGCTTGATAGTCGTTACCTTGTTCAATGGCTTGAACAACCTGTTTGCTGATACTGTTGATTTCCTCCGGTTCGGTGGACCAGGTTTGGGCAATGCCGTGGAGCAGCTCAATAAAACCGGGCATTCCGCCCCGGCCTCTTTTGGGAAAATAGGTGCCGGCATAGAAGGGCTTCTTATCTCCTGTCATAAAAATGGACAGGGGCCAGCCGCCATGTCCGGTCATAGCTTGGCAAACCTGCATGTAGATAGTATCAATATCCGGCCTTTCCTCCCGGTCAACCTTGATAGAGACAAAATGTTTATTTAGAATCTCAGCCACTTCATTATCTTCAAAGGATTCCCTTTCAAATACATGGCACCAATGGCAGGTGGAGTAGCCTATTGACAGGAAAACAGGTTTATTCTCTGACCGGGCTTTTTCAAAGGCTTCATCGCCCCATGGATACCAATTCACCGGGTTGTAGGCATGCTGCAATAAGTAAGGGGATTTTTCATTGATTAAACGGTTAGTGACCTTATCAGCTACCTTTGTCATTTCGTTATCCTCCCAAATAAAAGTCTAGTCGCAGCTATTTTAGCCTAAATAAAAGAAATAATCCATGTTGTGCCTTGGTAAAAAATTTTAGCAAATGGCATTAAATGGAATAGGATAGTATAAGACCTATGAAAGGAGCATTAAGTAAATGGATCAACAAGTAGAGGCTAAGAGAAGGAGGCTAAATCCCCAGGATATTTCTCTCCCGTCGGATTATACCATAGAAGTGTTTTCCCAAGGATTGACAACCCCCATTAATATAGTTTTTACCGAAAATGGGGAGATGTTAGTTGCGGATGCGGGTGTTGCGGACGGGAACGGTAAGGTTTTGAGGAGAACTAATCGCGGCTTTACCGTCATTGCCGATGGCTTTAATCCCCCACTGACAGGAATTAACATTTATCAGGGAAATATTTATGTTTCTCATCGCCGTTTTGTAACCATCGTGCAGCCGGACGGCACAAAAAAAGACATCCTTGAAGGTTTGCCCAGTAATGGAGATCATCATAATAACAGGGTGGTTTTTGGACCCGATGGCAAAATGTATTTTGGCCAAGGAACGGCAACCAACACAGCAGTTCCAGGGAAGGATAACTCCTGGATTCCGGAGCATCCGTTTTTTCACGATTATCCGGGTGCCACGATTCCTTTGGCAGGCAGGAATTTTAGAAGTTCAACTTTTTTAGAGGATTTTCCAAATAGACAGGCGGTAACAGGTGCATATCAGCCCTTTGGCGTTGCTACACGCCCCAATGAATTAGTCAAAGGAATCCTCAGAACAAATGGCAGTATTATGAGGGCTAATCCCGATGGTTCCAACCTTGAGTTAGTTGCCTGGGGTCTTAGAAATCCCTTTAGAATTAAGTTTGACCGCTTTAATCGTTTATTTGCTGCCAACCACGGTATGGATATTCGGGGCAGCAGGCCGGTTGCCGAATCACCGGATGAATTTCAACTGATACGGCCCGGTACCTGGTACGGTTGGCCCGATTTTACGGGGGGATTACCTGTTACACTACCCCAGTTTAGGCCCTTAGGGGAACCGCAGCCAACCTTTTTATGGGCAAGACATCCTGTTCAGCCGCCAAAACCCTTTGCAGTTTTTCAACCCCACTCTGCAACCATGGGCTTTGATTTTAACTATGATCCATCGTTTGGACCCGTTGGTGATGCTTATATTTCGGAATTCGGGGCGATTGTACCAACCAATACCGGAGGTTTGCCTCTATATGGTGTCGGTCACCGGGTTTCTCGAATTAACATGAATAACGGTGAGGTTAGCACCTTTGCTATAAATCGTTCCGGCCTGCCCGCCTCAAGAACAAATGGGGGCGGGTTTGAAAGACCCATCGATGCGGTGTTTGGTCCTGACGGTGCCCTTTATATTTCAGACTTCGGTATTTATACCGCAGAAGGAGCAACAAAGCAAACCGGGGTAATCTGGAGGATAGCGAGAAGGAAATAGATTTGGGTAGTTGTGGTTTCGCATAAATCGATTCCTTGTATTTGGATTGGCAAAGAAAAACGGCTGGCGGAATGAATTATTTTTCCTGAGCCGTTTTTGTTTTAACTAACCTTCTCATTTGTTGGCAATAAAATTTGGCCTAATCTTCGAAGAAGATAGCGGGAAAGAACCAGCCAGAGCCAACTGTACAATAAAGAAAAACCGAAGATGGTTATTACTGTTTTGAGCTGTGGCGTGGGTAGAATTGCAGGCCCTAGGACGGGAAAACCCAGCCCATATAGCGGTATGCAAATACCGATAAATAATATTATTCCGCTTATTAGGGTAATTGCCAGGGGTTTGTCGGATACGGATAGCCTCCAACCGATACTCAAACCGAGTAACCCGGTTGTAAAGGGAAAGATAAATAATTCGCCGGGCTCAAACAAAACCAATAGAAATATTGCCGATAAGTAGGCAAAAAAGCCGTTTTTCAAAGATATTATGGCTGCAAATAAGATCGGTATTGTTGCAAAGGGACTAATTAAAAATCCTGCGCCGGGAATCCAGCCTCCGGCTGATTGCAAAATTGCGGCGATGATGGCCAACATGGCAGTGGAAACTAACTTTTTTGTGGGGGACCATGTTTTCAAGTCTTGATGTAGGTCGCTTGAGGTAAGGGATGAGGGCCTAGAGACAATCATGATCTAATTACCTCCCGGAATAATTCTTCACTGTTTATTTCTCAGTTGCTTTAAACCTGGAGGAAATAACACAGTGCTTTATCTCTTTCAGTATATTCCGGGCCGTCAGATATGTTAGCCACTTTGATAAGACCACTAAAAATAACAAAAAGGCCAGTTGTCAAAATATTTGAAGGCTATTGAGAATTGTTTTCCTCGGTAGCAAAAATCTTGTTCATTGCGGCTCTAAATCTAGTGGCACCTCCATTGGCCGGGTGAGGTACATGGAGGCTTTCGATTCCTAGCCGACTTAAGGTTCTTGTTGAATGTACGCCTACGGAGATAATCGAAACCTGAGGGATAATTTTTAGCAACATCTCCGTGAAATGTCTACCCACTTCTAATTCCGAACCGGTAGGGGTCCTATTGCTTAGTGGTCCTTTATCAGCGTTAAAAGGGTGAAAGGGAAAGATATTCCAGGTGATTATTTTGTTGGGGGTAATCTGGTTTTCCTTAATTGCCCCCCAGACTATGGTAGCCGTGGGCTCAGTAAAGCCAAGTTGCCTTTGGATGGTTTTTAAGCTTGGGTTACTGGGGTTACTGGTTCTTCTGCCCGGGGTTTTTTGCAATAGAAATGCCGGCCGGATAGTTTTGTGGTTGCCAAGGAGTATACGCTCCGATGATAGCGCCACCCCCGTAAATTTGCCTCCCTGATAACTAATGGCCTCTGCCACCAAAAGATATTTGGCTGTCGGTATCCTAGGGATTAGGAATTGCTCCATTTGATTAGCTCTGATTAAGGGGGCTTCCGGGCCGATATCAAAACTTTCATCATAATCCCGCCAAGGGTTAAAAACCTGTTCCGCTGATTCGTATGCCTTTAGCTCCTGAATAAACCTATTTGTGGCGTCCTTCATGGGTGACCTCCATAGCTGCTGATTTGAAAATCAACGAGTATTGATTGGGTAATACATTATAGCAGCTATATCATATCAAAAGCCTCCAGTTTGGTAAATATTTTGACTAATAGGTTCAGCAGGAAACAAACCCCGGTGGAGATATATTTTATTATGGGGGTAAAACGGACTGGATTTGTTGGCCAAAAGGGGACAAAACTCCTGTCCCCTTTCAAAATGGGACAAAACTCCTGTCCCCCTGTCCCAGGTTTTCTGCTTGTTTTTTTAGCCAGAGGAGGTGGAGTTCTTCATCAATGAGGTGTTCCCATAGCATGTCTTTTAATTCAGGAGCCTGAATTTTAGTCAGTGCTTGGCGGTAGTCAGCTATGGCCTTGCTCTCTGCAAGGGCCCCGGCATTAATTAGGTTTTTCAGACCGACAATCCCTTCAGCAATATTAACTGTACCGCCAAAAACCTCCAGCCCTGCTTCGAAGGCGGTGTTTTTAAGGGCGCTAAAAGGGCTGTCAGAGTAAGAAAGTAAGGCTATTTTTTCTTTTAGATGCTCAACATGATTGGTTTCTATTGCTGCCAGCCTTTTTAAACCTCGACTCAATTCTTCATTAGGGGCTTTGGCGGCCAAGGTCGAATAAAATACCACTTGCCCTTCTTCTAGTAACAGAAACTTATTCAAAATGTCAAGGGTAGTATCCCTAACCATCAAACCATCCCCCCTCGAAATAACCTTTTCTTAGTATAAGCAATTATTGAGTAAATACCGGGAAGGTATTGAAAAGCCGAGGTGAATGAGGTTGCATAATTAAACCAGGCTATATTGGGGCTGTTTGCCAAAGGCAGGTACAAGTTCCTGGGCTTCTGTAATAGCTTGTCGCAGGATTCCTTCCACATCTTGCCCAACTACATCTAAGTTTTCGGCGACAATAGTTTTAAAATCGGTTATTCCAAGAAAACCAAACAGGGCTTTTAGATACCGATCTCCCATTTCAAAAGCTGATAAAGGAGGTTTGGAATATTCGCCGCCTCTGGTGATAATATGCAAGGCTTTTTTGCCTATACACATACCCACCGGCCCTGTTTCCGTATATTTGAAAGTTATGTTAACCACGCAAATATAATCTAAATAGGCCCTTAAAATAGCGGGGAAACTTAAGTTCCACATAGGGGCCGCGATTACATAGCTGTCTGCCGCTGCAAATTGATGAGCATATTTTAAAACAGGGTGTTCCCGATTATCATTTGCTTCAACAGTAGCTCGGAGATCATCATTAGTCAAAAAGCCTATACCTTCTTGATACAGATCCAGGGTAGTGATTTTATCATCGGGGTTAAGCTCTTTGTATCTGGCAATAAAACTGTCGGCAATGGCAAAAGTCCTTGATTGATTAGCCGGTTTTGGGTTGGCCTTTATATATAGCAGTTGACTCATTAATTACTCTCCTTTACAAAATGTATTCAAAATATCTGTGCGTAAACCTACTAGTTTGACTGCTATTTTCTTAGCCTAACCAGAGTTAGGATTTTAATTCAAAAATGTGCGCAGGGTAGCAATTTATCAAAAAAGCCCTTTTACCAAGGTTTTAGTAAGCATTTCCCATGATGTTTAGAAGGACCAAAATTTTTTCTTTAGGAAAAACGATATTCATCCGTGCAGCCTGATAATGTTCAGCTTTTTTAATATCCTTAAGGATGTTCTCGCATGTTAAAATGAGTGAAGTGGTATGTGCCAACCGGCGTCCCCTTGCTGAGGAGCTTATGAACAATTTTCCCTAGGGTAGTATCGCAAATAAAAGGTAAGAGGATTTGCTCTTAAGGAATAGTTCAAAAAACCACCGGGCTGGTATTTTGCCCGGTGGTCGATTCTAATCCTGCTTATATCCGTTTTTAGCCCACTTGAGTTGTCAGGAAAATGGGCAGAGTCATTTGCTCAATTTGATCCTGTAATTCTTCGATTTCATCCATGTGGCGGTCTTCATCGTTCAAAATCTGTACTAGGATGTCTCTGGTGGCATGATCGTTTAACTCTCCTGCTAACTGGATGGCGGCATTATAGGCCTTAATGGCTCCAAGCTCACCAACGCGATCATTTTCAACTTGTTCAGGGACTCCATCGCCAATGTGGATATTGCTGAGGCTGGTTACGATGGGAGTGCCTCCCAGAAAAAGTATTCTACCGATTAGCTTTTCAGCGTGTTTCATTTCATCAATAGCTCGTTTCTCCAGCTTCTCATGGAGCTTTCCATAGCCCCAATCTTCGCACATTTCAGCATGTACAATGTACTGATTGATTGCAGCTAGCTCATCTGCTAACAAAGAATTCAAAGTTTCGATTAACCTGGCATCACCTTTCATTCTAAAAACCCCTTTCGATATCTTTTATTTACATGGGTTGGTTAAAATATTCTCATTTTGCCGAACATTGTTGCAAATAGTGCATCCTGGACCATAGGTTCATTAGTCGGCAGTTTACGAAACACCTCCTGTTCCATAAAATTACCGCTGTTCAAAAATTTGCCCAACCCTTGTTTGCCTCAACAAACCATCTTCAACATTGGAGTATCAGCTAGTTAATCATATTGTAGCATTACCCGGCACTGCAATCAACTAGTAAATAGTTATCATTTTTAGTGCACACCCTTTACTTGTCTGTTAATTTATAATATATATAAATAGGGTTACTTGATAAGCGGTAAATTAAATCAATTAGGAGGTAGTGTTATGGATGGTAAACTAGGAAAAAAAGTTCCGCCATCAATGGATGAATGGTTAAAGGAAGCAAAGGCCGAACCCTCGGCTTTACAGGAGGGGATGTTCTTAATCCATAATGGTATTGTCCGACAGACACCCAAAGACAAGGTACGTCATGGTCTTGATGACGGCAGGTTGGTAACAGGGATGGAATTTACTTATGACGGAGTGAAGGTGGATGAAGTAATTGCAAAAACTTATCAAATGCCCGGTATTTTTCATGTCAGGGTGTGGCTTAATGAGGGGCAGCTAGCTGTTGGTGATGATGTAATGTATACAATGGTAGGCGGCGATATCAGGCCCCATGTTGTGGAAGCACTTCAGTTTTTAGTTGAAAAGATCAAAACCGAATGTGTAGTGGAAGTAGAAAGGAAAAAATAAAAACCAGCGGGGCATCCTTTACCTGGGATGCCCCGCTGGTTTTTTAAAATGGCTTTAAAAATTTAATTTTTTGCGGGAAACATAGCAGGCTTGTTTGAGTAGCAATGCTACTTATACCGACGTAAAATAACCTCCTCATGTTTCGATACCTCTTGTTCTATTCGTGTAAGTTTTTCTGCATTAAGCTGCTGTCCCTCAAAAAGGATATCAATTTTAGGTAATAATGTGTTTTCCAAGCGAACTATATCAGATTTGTCCGCTTTTTGATCAAGCTTTTGTTTTACCTCTTCCATATTCGTACCTAGCTGATGTACTTCAATAGCAAGGGTGTCTATCAATTTAAAAGTTGTTTTTTGTCCATCCTCCAAGGATTCAAATCTTTTGTTAGAGGCCTCGAATCCTTCACGCATATTTTTTTCAAAGGAGCCCATGTTTTTTTCCAGGGATTCAAATCTTTTGTTAGAGGCCTCGAATCCCTCATGCATATTTTTTTCAAAGGAGCCCAGGCTTTTCTCAAAGGAGCCCATGTTTTTTTCCAAGGATTCAAATCTTTTGTTAGAGGCCTCGAATCCCTCACGCATATTTTTTTCAAGTGAACTCATATTTTTTTCAAAGGAGCCTAGGCTTTTTTCAAAGGAGCCCATGTTTTTTTCTAAGGATTCAAATCTTTTATTGGAGGCCCCGAATCCTCCGTTCATGCTACTTTCAATAAAATCTACCTTTGTAGATAATTGTTCTAGTAAAGATAGTATTTTTTCTTCGTTATTCATAACAAACCTCCCTCTCGAATTGTCCTCCTGCTGGCTTTTATTTCTACAAATAACATACCATGAATAAAGGTCAAAGCAAATATTTATTTTATCAATTAGTGAAAAATTAGCTTATTTTTTGTCACGGTGACGCTTTAGCCATCTCCAAAGAAAAATAAAAATCGGGATGCCTATAATTAAAAAGGGTAGTAGCCAGATTGTAGTTTTAAGTAACCACACCGCAACATTAACAAAGGAACCTATTCCGTCTTGGAAGCTGTATAGGATTTCCCCTCTGAAATTTTTAGTTTCAGCCTGGGTAGGAATATACTTGGTCCTTAAACTAATATTTACGGTGGAAAGAGAAATTCTGTTGTCCAGGTACCTAAGTCTACCGGTAATCTTTTCAATTTCGCCCCGTATTCTAGCCAATTCGTTTTCCACTTTTAGCAATTCATCAACATTATTAGCTTTCTTTAACATTTCCTGGAGACGTTCTTCCTGTATTACTAAGGTTTTTTGCCGAGCAGATAAATCAATATATTCTTCGGTAACATCAGTGGTGTAAATATAGCAACGAGGCACTTCTCCTAAGTCCTTCAAATCATTAATGAATTCGTCAAAACTTTCGGCAGGTATTCTGACAACCATATCCGTGTTGCTGGTATCCCTACTGACATAGGTATTAGTGTTTTGTACCATTCCCCGGTACTTTGTCACAAGCTTCAAAACCTCGGCTTCCGCTTGGGTGTTGCTTTGCACTGTGATGGAAATTTCCCCATTTTTAATGATCTTCTGTTCCATGGAATCCAACTCAATGTTATTATCTTGCGAAATATTGCCACCTGTCATGGGGCTGTCCGGCATTTTCGCAGATTCGTTTTGTGATGTCATAACATCGTATCTGGGCGGGGAGGATGGCACTGCACTTTTGCTACCGCAGCCAAAACTGATTAAAAGGATCAGCATTAAGAAAAGAGCAAGCAATTTTTTATTCAAATGATTCACCTCCGGGTTCATTATATACATAATGACGAAACCTGGTAAAATTTTGTTCCACTACCAAGTTGGTAAAGAACCATTGGTCAGTTTAGCGAGCAAGATGTTCAATGCCGACAACATGGGCTGAAACATAGGCCTTTTTTGGAGAGGCATTATTAACTTTCCAGATTAACGGAATAAATCCCTGCTAACCTGGATTTATTTAAAAATGAATCTTGACAAAGTACAGTTTAGGTTATATAGTTAGTTACAGGGGTAACTAACTGGTGAACCGGGGGTGAAATATTTGCTGGATCCAAGTTCAGATAAATCAATTTACGTGCAGGTTGCGGAAATAATAGAAAATGAAATTCTTCTGGGGAATCTAAAAGAAGAGGAGCAGGCTCCATCCACCAATCAATTTGCTAAAGTTTATCAAATAAACCCTGCAACTGCCGGAAAGGGGCTAAATATGTTGGCGGATGAAGGTATTCTTTATAAAAAAAGAGGGTTGGGTATGTTTGTGAGGGAAGGAGCCAAGGAAAAAATCATAAAAAAAAGGCAAGCATTATTTTTAAAGGAAACCTTACCGGAGGTTTTGAGGGAAGCAGATAGGTTGGAAATTACGGTGGCTGAAATTGTTGACTATATAAAAGAATTGCGGGGAGGGGTATAATTATGCTTTCTATTAGTAATCTAAATAAATCTTACGGAAGAACTAAAGTACTGACGGATATCAATCTTGATCTTACAGCAAATAAAATCTATGGTTTGCTGGGCAGAAATGGGGCAGGAAAGACCACCTTACTAAAATTAATAACAAGCCAACTACTAAGAAACAGCGGGGAAATAAGGTTGGACGGAGAAGAAGTTTTTGAAAATTCCCGGGCCCTGGAACGGATTTCCTTGGCAAAGGAATTGCCTTCGTCGCTTAAGGAGAAAAAGGCCAGGGAAATTTTTGCTTTAGCGGGTTTATTATATAAGGATTGGGATGAGGAATATAAGGATTACCTGGTCAGGGAATTCAACCTCAATACAAAGAAAAAATTATCAAAACTATCAACTGGAAATCAAACTATTGTGGTGCTAATCATGGGTTTAGCCTCTAGATCCGGGCTTACCATGTTTGATGAACCTACCTTGGGTTTGGATGCGTCCGTTAGATATAAGTTCTATAATTTGCTCCTCGAAGATTACGAAAAACATCCTAGAACTATTATTATTTCAACCCATTTAATAGATGAGGTAGCCAATTTGTTTGAAGAGGTGATCATCCTGAGTGATCAACAAGTGGCCCTCAGGGAGGATGTCAATACTTTACTGGAAAAATCCTTTTATTTATCCGGTCGGGAGGACTTGATTAATCCGATTATAAAAGAGAAAAGGATAATTCATCGGGAGACATTTGGAGCAACTAAAATAGTAGGGATCTATGGGTATCTGACAGCTGAAGAAAAGCAGTATCTAAAGGCTCAGGGCGTTGAGTTAAGCAATATCCCTCTGCAAAAACTATTTGTATACTTAACAGAGGGTAATAAGGAGGGTGCAATATAATGGAAGCACTTAAAAGGGTAATCAGATTTCAAAACTATAATTTAGTCAAATCCTTGGGGACATTTTGGTTGGTTGTGCTGCTGCTAAACATCATAGCAAGTTCTTTTGTGGCGGTTCGGGGTATGTCGGCGCAAATTGGGCCCATGGTCAGCGATGGTAGTTACACATCATTTACCGGCTCCAACTTGCTGATTATTTTTATCTTTTTCATTATTTACGGTGCCCTTATGTATCACGAAGATTTAGCAATGGCCCTTAGTTGCGGTGTCACCAGAAAGGATTTTTATAAAGGGGCTATTTTTAGTAATATTATAGTGGTACTTCTTCTTAGCAGCGTTCAAACTACTTTGTTATTTATTGAAAAAATTACGGCAAGATTACTAGGTTATCCTTTGCTAACAGAATTTGGAATGTTTAACACTTCAACCGACAGCTACTTTTTAGTCGCGGTAATTCTGTTTGTACTATTTTTAGCCCTGGCTGCCATCACTAATTTAATAGGCATTTTACAGTTCAGGTGGGGATATAAATTCTGGATAGGTTTTGGGGTAACTCTAGTGATCATACTTAATTCCGCGGCGGCGCAGCCAAAAGATTCATCAAGGGTAGCTATCCTGTTGAATTATCTTAGTAATATCAACTTGATGCTCTTGACGGGTTTAGTTGTAGCACTGATGTTTTTCACCTTAGGCTATTTTTTTATCAGGAAAACCGGCCTCAGTAAATAATAAAGTGCCGTAGCAGGTATTGTTTCGAAAAAAATACCTGCTACGGTATTTTTTTATTCTCAATTTTCTATAATGGTTTTAATATTTGCCATAATAACAAAAACCTGCTATTATAATAGACAACAAGTTGTTTATTATTTTTTATTTTAAACTGCATTGTTTTTTGTAAATCTTTTTAAAAAAATCCGGGGGTAATATTATGGACGATAGTTGTATGGATTTGCGGATCGCTAAGACAAAAAAAGCAATTGGGGATGCACTGGTGGAGTTAATCAATGAAAAGGGTTTTGAGGCGATTACTGTCAAGGATATTACAAACAAAGCCGGGATAAATAGGGGTACTTTTTACGCTCATTACCAGGACAAATATGATTTGATGACTAAATGCGAGGATCAGATAATGTTGGAGATGGCAGAGATTGTGAAACAGGATATTCAAGGCTATATTACCTGGGCTAACTCAACATCTACCTCAACATTTCCCTTTGCAGTTGCTATTTTTAAGTATCTGAACGAAAATAGCGGCTTTATGGAAGCCGTACTGGGTCCAAAGGGCGGTTTATCATTTCAAACAAGGCTGAAGAATTTTATGTGGAAAACCATGTTCGAAAGTGAATCCGAGGCACTGCTGAAAGAAGAAAATTTACTTGTTCCCGGTCAGTATTTGGTTTCCTATATTGCATCCGCACACCTGGGGATAATACAACAATGGTTAAATAATGACAGGCAAGAATCTCCTGAGGAAATGGCCCGGATATTGTCTACTATCACGGTCAATGGGCCCTTCTTTGCCGCCGGTTTGAAAAAGTAAGCAAGTCGGCTTTCGCAATTCTTAAGCAATAATGAAGGGACGATACAGATGAGAATTGGACTGGATGTTGGTTCTACAACCTTAAAATGCGTTGTGCTGGATAATAGGGGTCGGATTGTCTTCAAGGCCTATGAACGCCACTATTCACAAATTAACGAAAAAACAGTAGCACTTTTGCGAAAAATCAAAGAAGAATACATAGTTAATAATAATGTAAAGCTTTCGATTTCCGGCTCTGCAGGAATGGGCTTGGCCAATAGGTGTCAGATCCCCTTTGTGCAAGAGGTCTATGCCACTCGCATTGCGGTGGGGAGGTTAATTCCCAGTGCCGATGTAGTTATCGAACTGGGCGGAGAGGATGCTAAAATTTTGTTTCTGACAAATGGCCTGGAAGTTCGCATGAATGGTTCCTGTGCCGGCGGTACCGGTGCTTTTATAGATCAAATGGCAACTTTATTGGACATTACCCTTGAAGAAATGAACGAACTGGCTGCTGCCCACACTAGGCTTTATACTATTGCCTCAAGATGCGGGGTTTTTGCCAAATCCGACGTACAACCTTTATTAAACCAGGGTGCCAGAAAAGAAGATGTGGCTGCCAGTATTTTTTATGCCGTGGTAAACCAAACCATAGGCGGCCTGGCCCAGGGTAGGGAGTTAGCGGGTAGGATTGTTTACCTTGGCGGTCCCCTTACATTTTTACCGGAGTTAAGAAAAAGTTTTGATGATACCTTAAAAACCAGGGGTATTTACCCCGATAATTCTTTATATTTCGTTGCCCTGGGGGCAGCCTTTATGTCCGAAGGGCAAGAAATTGATCTTGATAAAATCGTTGAACTGATCGAAAATGATAATAACAAAGAAAACTTTGTTCATGGTAGTCCTCTTTTTAAGAATGAAGCTGAATATAAGGATTTTATTAACAGACATAAACAAGAGAAGGTATTAACCGAGGATCCGAGCAGGTATTCCGGAAATGGGTACTTGGGCATCGATGCGGGGTCCACCACAGTAAAAATGGTCCTTACGGATGAGGCAGAAAATATACTTTATTTCAGTTACCTGCCCAATAAAGGGCAATTGATTGAGCTGGTCAAAAATTTTCTCTACGATATTTATAACAACTTTCCAGCTATAAAAATCAAGTCCAGCGCCGTAACCGGATACGGGGAAGAATTAATCAAAAATGCTTTTCAAATAGATTTTGGAATTGTAGAGACCATTGCGCATTTTAGCGGCGCGAAAAAGTTCAAACCAAATGTAGATTTTATCATAGATATCGGCGGTCAGGATATAAAATGCTTTAAAATAAAGGATGGGGTGATTGATAATATCTTTTTAAATGAAGCCTGCTCATCTGGCTGTGGTTCATTTTTGCAAACCTTTGCCGGAGCTCTTAATTACCAAATTGAAGACTTTGCAAACCTGGGGATCCATGCCGAAAATCCTGTGGATCTGGGTTCCAGATGTACGGTATTTATGAATTCCTCAGTAAAACAGGCCCAGAAAGAGGGGGCCACCATCGAAGATATTTCCGCGGGGCTGTCGGTTTCTGTAGTTAAAAATGCGCTTTACAAGGTGATTCGCGCCGCTTCTGCCGAGGATCTGGGGGAAAATATCGTGGTTCAAGGCGGCACTTTTTTAAACGATGCGGTGCTGCGCGCTTTTGAGTTAGAGATAGATAGCCATGTGGTAAGACCAAATATTGCCGGATTAATGGGTGCCTATGGTGCCGCTCTCTATTCAAAAGCCCGGCAAAAAGGTGTTTCTTCCGTTTTAACAAAAGAGGAGTTAGATTCCTTTTTCCACAAAGTTACCACCGCCAATTGCGGGCTTTGCAATAACAACTGTACTCTAACCATTAACGCCTTTCAAGGAAATAGAAAATATATCAGCGGCAATCGCTGCGAAAAACCGCTGGCTAAAAAGGATAAAAAGGAAGAACTGAGTATTTATGATTACAAATTAAAATTATTGTCCAGTTATAAGCCCGTTGAAGGTAGGCGCGGCAAAATTGGCATCCCGATGGTGCTTAATATGTATGAGCTACTACCCTTTTGGCATAAATTTTTTACAGAGTTGGGTTTTCAAGTGGTGCTTTCACCTCAATCCAATCGAGATCTATATTTAAAAGGGCAGCATACCATACCTTCGGATACTATTTGTTACCCGGCGAAATTAGTTCATGGACACATTGAGGCTTTAATAGCCGAAGGCCTGGAGACGATTTTTTATCCTTGCATGAGCTATAACTTAGATGAGGGGCTAGGTGATAATCACTATAATTGTCCCGTAGTGGCCTACTATCCTGAGGTCATCAGGGCAAATACAAATAAAATCGGCAAAGTTAAGTTTATCTATGATTATATCGGGCTGCATAGGCCCCAGGATTTTATTAAAAAAATTCATCAAATTTTAAATAAATATAAATTTAGGCTTACTTTAAAAGAACTTAAAGATGCAACAGATGAGGCTTTCAAGGAATATCACTCATATTTAAAAAGGGTCAGGGCAAAGGGACAAGATTTTATCGAATACGGCAATAAACATAATCTACCTATTATTTTGTTAGCGGGCCGGCCCTACCACACGGATCCGGAAGTAAATAAAGGTATAGATAAATTAATCTGTCAGTTAGGTACCGTCGTTATTTCGGAGGAGATTTTAAGCGAGGGGGCAGGGGAGTTTTCCACCGGGGTGCTGGATCAATGGACTTACCATTCCAGGCTTTATGCCGCGGCTAGGCGTATAGCCAAGGAGCCCAATATTAACCTGGTCCAACTGGTTTCCTTCGGCTGTGGCTTGGATGCTATAACCACTGATGAGGTAAGTGAAATATTGGAAAAACAGAATAAAATTTATACCCAAATCAAAATAGATGAAATCACCAATCTGGGGGCAGTTAAAATCAGGCTACGTAGCCTGCTAGAGGCTCTAGA
Organism: Bacillota bacterium; assembly: GCA_041655595.1. GTDB lineage: Bacteria > Bacillota > DULZ01 > DULZ01 > DULZ01 > JBBAFB01. The sequence goes on along the minus strand of JBBAFB010000005.1, from coordinate 16,471 downwards.
CCGGGGAAAGGGGTGATAAAATGCTGAAGGAGTATACAATTTTAATTCCGGAAATGTGCCCTGTTCATTTTGCACTTTTTGAAAACGTCTTTGCAGAATATGGCTATAATGTTAAAACATTAACTAACGAGGGGCCGGCCGTTGTGCATGAAGGGCTAAAATATGTTCACAATGACACCTGCTATCCTGCTCTTTTGGTTACGGGTCAAATGCTTGATGCCCTAAAAAGCGGTAAATATGATTTGGATAAGGTAGCACTATTGATGACTCAAACCGGAGGAGGCTGCCGTGCTTCCAATTATATTTATTTAATCAGAAAAGCCTTGAAAAAAGCAAACTTAGGTCATATCCCTGTTTTATCCTTAGATTTGGGGAGTATCGGGTTGGGAGGGGGCTTTAAGCTCACTCCTTCCATGATTAAAAAATTGCTGGTCGCAATTACCTATGGAGATGCATTAATGCTTTTGTATAACCAAGTTAGACCTTACGAAGCTGTGAAAGGGTTAAGTGATCAACTGGTAGATTACTGGATTAAGCTTTTAGGTCAGTTGTTCGTGCAGGGCAAAGGTTACGGTTTGATTCAAATACAAAAAAACCTACAGGCTATGGTAAAGGCTTTTGATAAGATTGAAAGATTGAACCAAGATAAAATAAAGGTGGGTATAGTGGGGGAAATTTATATGAAATACTCTCCTTTGGGCAACAATCATCTAGCGGATTTTTTAGTAGGTGAGGATTGCGAAATCAGATTGCCCAGTTTAATGGGGTTCTTGATGTATAGCCTGAATAATAGCATAGAAGACGTGAATCTTTATGGCGGCTCCCAATTTAAAAAGGGCATTGCTGCAACCCTCTTAAATTATTTAAGTCTGTTTGAAAACCTGCTGATTAAGGCAGTCAAAAAATACAGTAATTTTACTGCCCCGTCACCCTTTAGCCATTTAAAATCTTTGGTAGACGGGGTGATTGAGCGGGGCTGTAAAATGGGTGAAGGCTGGGTGTTAACTGCGGATATGATTGATCTAATTCAAACCGGTTATGAAAATATAGTTTGCGCACAGCCCTTTGGTTGTTTGCCCAACCATATTGCAGGCAAAGGTATGATTAGAAAAATTAAAGAGCTTCACCCCATCGCTAATATCGTACCCATAGATTATGATCCCGGCGCCACCAAAGTCAACCAAGAAAACAGAATTAAACTAATGCTATCCATCGCCAAAGAAAACAGTGGGACAAGGGGACAGGAGTTTTGTCCCACTTCGGAGGATAGAAACATAAAAAAGCTGGTTGGCTGTTATGCTCCGTTGAAATAAAATATAGGCTGAGGGTTGTGTGCCCATGGATTTTATAAAATCTAAATTGAAAGTGATTAGTGTCCTTACATTTAATTTAGCCCGTTATTATTTTAAGGACCACTTAATTTTATGGTTTAATCAAAGGGGTGGGCATTGCTGCGGTAGGTGATGTTGCAGCTATTCACAGTGTAAAAATTTCTACCCATTGTCTCACCTCCCAGACAGTGTTAATATACTCTTTAGATAAGCTAAGCGATAAGGGAAATGTTTGTGAGAAGATCAGCTTTGTTTAATTAGTATAAGCTTTCATTAGGGGGCATAGTTTTCGTAGCATTTGCCTTTAAAATAGTTCAACTAAGAATGAGGAATCATAGTGAAACAATCAAGAAAAACTGAGTGGACAAGGCTGGATAACGCATCTAAAATTTTCCCCTCAAACTGTAACCGCAGAGACACAAAAGTTTTTAGGGTTTCTTGTGAGTTATACGAAACTGTGGAACCGGAAATATTGCAACAAGCGTTAGACAAAGCCATTCAAAATTTTCCCCTGTTTAAATCGGTTTTAAGAAGGGGACTTTTTTGGTATTATTTCGAAACTACCAACATTGAGCCCACTGTTGAAGAGGAAACAAACCCGGTGTGCGCACCTATTTATTTTAAAGATAAAAGAAATCTACTGTTTCGGGTCTTTTACTATCACAATAGAATTAACCTTGAGATATTTCATGCCCTTTCTGATGGAACCGGGGCACTTTGGTTTATGCAAACCTTAGTGCATTATTACCTTGTTTTGAAACATAAAGAAAACTTTTCTGCGAAGCCACCTAGACTTGATTACCATGTTTCCACAAGTAAAAAAAAGGATGACAGCTTTAAACGATATTTTGTTGGTGAGGGAATAATGGCAAAAAAGTTTAAAGATGACAGGGGCAAGCAGGATAAAAAACCTACTCCTTATCATCTTAAAGGAACGCGGATAGAAGATAACAGAATGAAGCTAATTGAAGGTGCTATGTCTACCAAAGATATTTTGGAGCTGGCCCGTAGATATAACACTACATTAACGATATTTTTTACCTCATTATTTATTTTTTCTATTTATAGGGAGATGGCCGAACCGGCGAAAAAACGGCCCGTGGTTTTATCCATTCCCATCAATTTGCGAAAATTTTATGAATCGGTTACCATCAGGAATTTCTTTACCACCATGCGTATAGGTTACCAGTTTGGGCGGGAAAACAGCAGTTTTGAAGAACTCATTCAAGGTGTAAGCGAATGTTTTCAAAAAGAGCTAAAAGAAGATCAAATAAATAGAAATCTGAACTTATTTATGGCTTTGGAAAAAAATTTACTTACAAGGGTTATTCCTTTGTCCATTAAGGATTATTCCTTGCGTGTTGCCCAAAAAATATTTGATCAAGGAATAACTGCTGCCCTTTCCAATACGGGAACAATTTCTATGCCGCCAGAATTTGGCTCTTATATCAGGCAATTCGGTATTACCACCAGCGCCAGAAGACCTCAAGTCGGCATCTGCTCTTACGGGGATAGGTTAGTTGTTAGCTTTACCTCTCCCTTCCAGGAAACTGATATACAAAGAAACTTTTTTCAGTTCTTGGCGCAACTGGGGGTTGAAATTGAAATCGCATCCAACCTTTAAAATGGAAGGGGTAAATCATGAACTATTGTGACTATTGCCGGGTTCATGTTAGAGGGAATATGGGGAGGTGCCCCTTGTGTGGGAATGCTATCTCCACTGAGGAGGTGGAAAACAAATGGGAGGCTCATCCCATCTGGCCTAAGATACCGCCCACCTATGAAAGTCATTTGGCTTTCCGGATTTTGCTGTTTATTTCTATTACGACAGTGGTGCTCAGTCTGGCTGTAGACATTATTTTCCCTTCAACCATTAACTGGCCGGTGCTGATAGTTTTCGGCCTAATTAGCATGTGGTTCAGTTTAAGTATGGTTGTAAAAACAAGAAATAATATCCCCAAAAATATCATGTGGCAGGTGGCCATTGTATCAGTGCTGGCCGTATTTTGGGATTGGAAAACAGGCTGGGACAGTTGGTCTTTAGAATATGTTATCCCTACTATCAGTGTGGCTGCCATGTTTGTTATGTATATAACAGTTAAAATTATGAAGGTGGGAGTAAAGGATTATATTACTTACTTCCTATTGGATAGTCTCTTTGGGATAATTCCCATTATATTTATTTTGTTTAAGTTGGTAAATGTTCTCTACCCGTCAGTAGTTTGCATTGCTATAAGCATTATCTTTTTATCGGGGATATTGATTTTTCAAGGTGAAAGCATAAAAGTGGAATTAAGTAAAAGGATGCATATATAAAGCGGGTGGGACAAGGGGACAGGAGTCTTGTCCCAGGAATAAGGATAATCGTTTAAGGTATGCTAGACAATAGAACTTGCCTAAGGTAGGGGGATGCTATATGACAAAAGTTGAAGAAATTATTCAGTTCCTCGAAACAGACTCCGCTAGTGTAACTTTTACGGAGAGGGGTTTGAAATATTTATCGCTAAGGACTAGAAGAGGTGAAGAAAGTATAAATCTAAGCCCCGCTGATGAAAAAAGGGAACTAAGCTCTCGCGAACAACTATTTGTTGATGAAACCTTCAATTTTTTAAAAACCGGCAAACATAGTATGCCACTGGATTTGACTGACTTTACAAGTTTTCAGCAAAGTGTTTTTGAAGCAGTCAGTAAAATAGAGCCAGGAAGGGTTGTTACCTATAAGGATGTGGCTATCATGCTCGGAAAACCGGGGGGTGCACAAGCCGTTGGCAATGCAATTGCTAAAAACCCGGTGTCCTATTTTTTGCCCACCCATCGGGTACTTCCTCAAAAAGGCATAGGAATTTGTAAAAGTGGGGCCGGTCATTTACGGGAAAAGTTTTTAGTCCATGAGGGGCACGATCTTTCCCGACTTAGGGGCAATTATATTTGCCCAAGAAAAAAATGCTGTTTGGAATAATTCCTTTAAAATAATCTTTTTTTGTTTAGATAAACAGGAGGAGTAAAGTGGGGTATAGAAATAGCTTATTTATTCATACGAATTAGATCTCACTTCGAAAAGATTGATTGGTTGGAGGCGATAACCGTGTTAAATTTTGATTTTTTAAACAGTACCAGGTTGATCTTTGGACAGGACAGACACAAGGAAATTGGGAGCTTGTTAAAGCCCCATACCAAAAAAGTACTATTACATTATGGTTCGGGAAGTATTAAAAGGAATGGCATTTATCAAGCTGTCATTGCTTCCCTTCAGGAAAATGAGGTTGGCTATGTGGAACTGGGGGGTGTTAAGCCCAATCCTCGGCTTAAGTTGGTCTATGAGGCCATCGAACTTTGCAAAAGGGAGCAAGTTGATTTTATTTTAGCAGTAGGCGGAGGTAGTGTGATCGATTCAGCCAAAGCTATTGCCATGGGCGTACTAAATAAGGGTGATGTCTGGGATTACTATATTACCCGAAAAGAATTAAAGGGGGTCTTGCCGATAGCCACTATTTTGACAATACCGGCAGCGGGCAGCGAATCCAGCCCCAATACTGTTATTACCAACGAGGAGCAAGAGCTTAAACTTGGTTATGGCAATGATAAACTCCGCCCCCTATTTAGTGTTGTGAATCCGGAATTGTTTATTACCCTGCCGCCAAATCAAATAGCCAATGGCGTGGCCGATATGATGAGTCATATAATGGAGCGTTATTTTACCAACACTTTGCACACGGACTTAATTGATGGCTTATGCGAGAGCGCCTTAAAAACAATTATGAAACAAGCTTTAATTCTAAAAAAAGATCCCAAAAACTACAATGCCTGGGCGGAAATAGCTTTAGCAGGCAATGTAGCCCATAACGGCTTATTGGGTTTAGGTAGAATGGGTGATTGGGCCTGCCATGCCATCGAACATGAGCTGAGCGCTATTTATGATGTCGCTCATGGTGCCGGTCTCGCTGTAATAACTCCTGCCTGGATGAAATATGTATATCAAACTAATATTGCTATGTTTATGCAATTTGCGGTCAATGTAATGGGTGTGGAAGGAAGTTATCGGGAACCGGAGGCTCTTATACTGGAGGGCATTGAACGCCTCAAAGACTTCTTTATCAGGATGGGTTTATCGGTTACATTAACTGAATTGGGCATCGATGACGAAAATTTTGAACTCATGGCGAGAAAAGCGACAGGCTTGAACAGGGGCAAGGAACATTTAATCGGAGGTTTGAAAAAGCTAAACAGTGAGGATGTACTAGCCATTTATACTCTGGCAAAGTAAGGAAAAGTGGGACAAAACTCCTGTCCCCTTGTCCCGGAAGGGGGTTTAAATGTGGATTGGGATCTACCTGTCTTTAAAGTTTTGGGTGAACGCATTGTACAGGCTAATCGTAAACTTTCACTGTTGACCGGCTACTCCCTGGAGGAATTGCAATCCAAAAAGCTGGATGAGCTTATACACCCGGATTGTTTGGCTACTATTAGACAACTCCTCAACGGCGCAAGAATTACCCTTACGAGTCAAAGGGAGGTAAGATTGGTAACAAAATTTAAGGAGATTGAGCTTTGGCTGTCTATTCTTCCTTACACCCTTCGGCCGGAAAAGCAAGGGCTGCAAACGATAATTGGCTTTGATATCAGCAATTACAAAAAAATAGCAAAGGAATCAAAATTAGTAGAACAACGCTACTTTGCCATCGTTAAAAACATGCCGGACTTTTTAGAAATAGTGTCATTGGATCACAAAATACAATTTGTGAATGATAATTACTGCAAGTTCTTAAACCTGCCGAGGGAGGAACTAATAGGCCTTAATTCTATCGAGTTAAATTATGAATCGGATAGGGAAACAGCCCGTAGATTGATTACCGAGGCCATGGAAAAGGGAGATCCGGAACGGGCCGAATTAAGAATGAAAAAGGCTGACGGAGAAATTATTTGGGTAGAATGGACCGGCAATGTAATTTATGATAAAGACGGTGCTATTGCCGAATATCAGGTGATGGGCAGGGATATAACCGAACGGAAACACCTGGAGGAACAATTGAGAAAATCCAGAGATGAACTGGATGAAAGAGTTCGTCAAAGAACAGCCCAGCTTAATCAAGCCAACCGTGAACTCACTGCCTTAAACAACGATATGAGTAATATCTTTCAAAGCATGACCGACGGAATTATCATGGTGGATGAACACGGTACTATTCAATACTTTAACAAAGCATTGGGGGTATTACTGGGTAGCCACAATGCAGGAGTTATTAAGGAAATTTTGTCAGAAAAGCAAAAAAATTCAATTATGGAAATGATTCAAAACCAAATCAGTTTTAAGGATATCGAGGTTGCAATTAAAACAGTCGCCGGCTATGTCTATTGCCTAGCTACCGGGATTCCTCTGGAGAATCGCGAAAACAAAACAAAAAAGAGTCTGATTATTATTAAACCTAACAAAGAAGTACATGACATAGTTAATCGGATTAGCGGTGCTCAAGCCAGGTTCACCTTTGAAGATATTATTACAACCAATCAAAGGATGCAGGAAATTATCAATGATGCCCGTTTAGCGGCGGCAGGGGACAGTAATATCCTGATCAGCGGAGAAAGCGGTACCGGTAAGGAAATGTTTGCTCAAGCCATTCATAACCAAAGCAGCAGAGCCAAGGGCCCTTTTGTAGTTGTCAACTGCGGCACCATACCCCGGGAGTTGGTCAGCAGTGAATTGTTTGGTTATTCGGAAGGAGCCTTTACCGGTGCAAAAAGAGGTGGAAATCCGGGCAAATTTGAACTGGCTTCGGGTGGCACCATTTTCTTGGATGAAATCGGAGATATGCCCTTTGAACAGCAAATAGGGTTATTGAGAGTCATACAGGAAAAAACGGTGGTCAGGCTGGGAGGAAATCATCCCATCCCGGTGGATGTGCGTATTATTTGTGCCACTAATAAAAATCTCACCGAGGAAATGGAGAAAGGCAACTTTAGGGCCGATCTCTATTATCGTTTGAATGTGATACCTATTTCTATTTTGCCTCTTAGGAAGCGTCCGGAGGATATCGTGGTTTTATTTGAATATTTTCTGAAAAAACACTATAATGCCAATCCCCAAAAAGTCAATCAAGGGGTGCTGGCCTGCCTCAGCAGTTATCAATGGCCAGGTAATGTACGGGAGCTTCAAAATATTACGGAAAGGATGTTATTTAGAGCTAAGGGGGAAAACATAGCCGTAAAGCATCTACCGGAGCAAATAGCGGAAAAGTATTTTGAAAACGATAAGCAAGGTGAGGAAGCTCCCCGGGAAAAGGTTCCCATCAAGGATTTTTTACAGGAGCAAAAAATTAAATTGCAGCGAAGGGAAAAGGAAGAAATCATCAGGCTTTTGGGGCAGCATAGGGGTAATGTGAGTCAAGTTGCCAGGGAAATGGGTATTTCTCGTAGTACCTTGTATTATAAAATGAAAAATTACAAAATATAAAATAATTGTTGTCTTTGTAGTAAACTGTACAATTACTTGACACTTTTATACATTTTCGACGGCAAAACACCGAGTGGTAATGAAAGGTAAAGGGCCAAGTTTTCTTATCAAGATAAGGAAACTTGGCCCTTTTTTATAATTGGCATTCTATTTGCATAAATATGTGGTGCGCAAATTTTATTTTCTTGACAATGAAGTTTTTTGGGAGGTGTTTATAACTATTTATAACGCAGGCTGGCCAAAGCAATAATTTTAAAAGGTGTGTAAAAAATTTAATGGAGGTGTTGAGGTGGAAAAAAACAAGATCGTATACCCCTATATCCCTAATTCAGTTCCGAAAATTAGGGAGCAAATGCTTGCAAAAATTGGGGTTGAGGATGTTGAGGTTCTTTATTCCGCTATTCCCGAGTCTTTGCGCATTAAAAACGGGCTTCAGCTTCCCGAGCCCCTACTTTCGGAATACGAATTAAAAAGGCATGTAGAGGAGTTGTTGAAAAAAAACATCAGCTGTGATGACTACCTGAGCTTTTTAGGTGGGGGCTGCTGGCAGCATTATGTCCCCGCCGTTTGCGATGAGATAGCGAACAGAGCCGAATTTTTAACTGCCTATGGGGGCGAAACCTACTCGGATTTAGGCAAGTATCAGGTAATTTTTGAGTACGCCAGTATGCTTACCGAACTGTTGGAGATGGATGTGGTTGGGGTTCCTACCTTCGATTGGTTGGCCGCCGCCAGTACATCCCTACGTATGGCCGCCAGAATCACCGATCGCAGCAAGGTCTTGGTTTCTCAAGCAATTAGCCGGGAAAAACTTTTGCACATGCACAATTACTGTCCTCCCGAAGTTACTTCGATTGAGACTATTGCCCATAATCCAAAAACCGGTTTGCTGGAGCTAGCTGACTTAAAAAATAAATTAACAGCGGATGTTGCAGCTGTCTACATTGAAAACCCAGGTTTTTTGGGCACCATTGAGACACAAGCGGCGGAAATTGCTAAACTGGCCCATACCAATGAATCTTTGTTTATAGTGGGAGTTAACCCTATCTCGTTGGGAATTTTAGCACCCCCCGGGAGCTATGGGGCAGATATAGTTTGCGGAGAAGGGCAATCCCTAGGCGTACGGATGAATGGGGGCGGTGGGCTAACAGGCTTTATAGCCGTGAAGGATGTGGATGAACATGTGGGGGAACTGCCTACTCTCTTGATCTCAATTACGGAAGAAGAGGAGGGCACCGGTTTCGGTTTTGTGCAAGCTAGGGGCGAACGCACCTCCTATGCCGCCCGGGAATTTGCCCGAGAGTTTATCGGAACTACCACAGGTTTATGGGGCTTGGTAAACGCTGTTTACCTGGCTTTAATGGGGCCCGAGGGAATGAGGGAAATCGGGGAAACTATCCTGCAAAAATCCCATTATGCAAAAAAACTGCTGGCTGCCGTACCCGGGCTGCAAATCCCCTTCAGTGCCGGCCATTTTAATGAGTTTGTGGTTAACTTTGACCAGACGGGTAAAAAGGTCAGCGAGATAAATAAATCCCTTTTAGGGTACAAAATTTTCGGGGGCTATGATTTGAGTAAAGATTATCCCCAATTGGGGCAAAGTGCTCTTTATGCCGTTAATGAAACTCATTCGGTTCAAGATATTCATAGACTATCAGAAGCTCTAAAGGAGGTGGCGGGATGGACAAAGAGGTAAGACTTAGAAACTATCATGCTCATAAATGGGATGAACCCCTCTTAATGGAAATGTCCTGTGAGGGCCAAAGGGGAATCCTGGTTCCTCGGGCAGAGGCGGAGATCAGGCAAGCAATCGGGGATGCGGAATCATTGGTGCCTGCTGAAATGCTGCGTAAGGAGCCTCCGGATTTGCCCCAGTTGGCACAGCCCCAAATCTTAAGACACTTTTTACACCTTTCCCAAATGACCCTGGGTACGGATGTTAATATTGATATTGGCTTGGGCACCTGTACCATGAAATACAGTCCCAAAATTAATGAATATTTAGCCCGTTCCCCTAAACTGACGGAGCTTCACCCCTTGCAGGATGTGGATACCCTCCAAGGGATATTGGAAATCATTTATCGAACCGAAGAATTTATTAAAGAAATTTCAGGTTTGGATAGGGTTTCATTTCAACCCGGCAGCGGCTCCCAAGCGGTTTTTACCGCTGTCAGCATTGTTAGGGCCTATCACACAGCAAGGGGTGAGGGGGAGCAGCGAAATGAAATTATTACCACCATGTTTTCCCACCCCTGCAATGCCGCTACACCGGCTACGGCGGGATTTGAAGTGATTACCTTAATGCCCGAGGAAAATGGCCTTCCCAGTATCGAAGCCTTGCGGGAGGCAGTTTCCGAGCGCACTGCGGCCATTCTTATTACCAACCCGGAAGATACAGGTATTTATAATGCCGGTATTAAAGCAATTGTTGACCTCGTCCATCAAGCAGGGGGATTGTGTTTTTATGACCAGGCCAATGCTAATGGAGTGTTGGGGAAGGTAAGGGCTTTGGAAGCAGGTTTTGATATGTGCCACTTTAATTTGCATAAAACCTTTTCTGCACCCCACGGCAGTTTGGGGCCGGCAACCGGTGCTTTGGCTGTAACAAAAGAATTGGAGAAATTCTTGCCCCTTCCCCTAGTTGTTTATGACGGTCACCGCTATGATTTGGATTATAACCGTCCCCATAGCATAGGGAAGGTTAAAGGCTTTTTAGGTAACCCCCAATTAGTGCTGAGGACTTACGCCTGGATCATGAGTTTGGGCGGGGCCGGCTTGGAATCAGTGGCGGAGACGGCTGTGATTAACAATAATTATCTTGACCAGCAGCTAATGGGGATTCCGGGGATAGTTAAACCCTACCACCAGGGTGAGATTAGGCTGGACCAGATTCGTTATAGCTGGCAAAAGTTATCTGAGGATACCGGGGTGGGTACTGAGGATGTGGAACGGCGGATGACGGATTTTGGTTTACAGGGTTATTGGACCAGTCATTTCCCCTGGATTGTGGATGAGCCCTTTACCCCGGAGCCCACTGAATCCTATTCTAAGGATGATATTGATTATTGGGCAGCGGTCATGAAACAGATTTCCAAGGAAGCTTATGCCGACCCGGAAAAGGTCAGGCAGGCCCCCCATCGGGGACCCATAGGTAGAATAGATGAAACCCCAATGATGGATGCCGCTAGGAGTGCAGTAACCTATAGGCAGTATAAAAAACTAAAGGAAAGAGCGGAGGCGGAGAACAATGGATGAAAGAGTTAAAACCCAAGGTTTTGCAGACAGTTTTGAAGGAGATACCTTCACGATGGAAATAGGCAAGCTAAGTAAACAAACTGCTCCTCGGGCAGCGGAGGCCTACGCCAAGGGTTTAGAAAACCCCGGGATGAAAAAGAGTCTGATCGTGGTTCACAAGGAATGCAATATGTTGGGCAAGGATTTTCAGGCCATGTGGAAGGAAGCCTCCGAGATACCCTCCGATTTTGTGGCAGCCTCCGCTATTGTGGTGCCCAGTGTTGTAATTAAATTTTTACTGGAAAAGGTAACAGATTCCGGAGAAACCAAGGTGGAATTTTTCCTGAAAAGGGAAGATGCGGAAAATTGGCTGAAGGCACAGTAGCAAAATTAAAAATTGCTGTAGGTTGGAAACGGGGCTGAGGTAAAGATATGAAGAAATTGGGATTAATCATTAACCCCATAGCAGGCATGGGAGGCAGGGTGGGATTAAAAGGTACGGATGGTGCCGAAATATTAAAAAGGGCGCGTCTTTTGGGGGCCGCCCCTCAGTCCTCCCTGCGAGCCGGCCGGGCCCTCAGTTCTTTGGAAAGCCTTAAAGGACGCCTTCAGTTGATTACCGGGCAGACAGTGATGGGTGAAAATGTAGCCAAGGAACTGGGCTTTGAGGTCCTACCTGTTAAAGCTGTTTTAGGACCGGAAACCTCGGCCGAGGATACTATCGCCGCTGCTCGGGAAATGTTGGCACTAAAGGTGGATTTGCTTTTGTTTGCCGGGGGAGACGGTACTGCCCGAGATATTTGTAGTGCTGTGGGCACCCGGCTTCCCTGCCTGGGAATACCCACCGGAGTAAAGATGCATTCAGCAGTTTTTGCCACCGATCCCGGAAGGGCAGGTCAGTTGGCCCTACTTTTTCTAACAGGTAAAGCTACTAGGTTACAGCCGGCGGAAGTCATGGATTTGGATGAAGAAGCCTTTCGGCAGGGACGGGTTTCAGCGGGACTTTATGGTTATCTCAATATTCCCTATGTACAAAATTATACCCAGAACATAAAGGCAGGCTCAGGATCTGATGAAAGGGCCGTTCTGAAAGAAATAGCCTTTGAAGTAATCAGTAAAATGGAACAGGATCGGATCTACATTATAGGTCCGGGAACTACAACCATGGCAATTACCGATCAACTGGGTTTTTCGGGGACCCTGTTGGGAGTTGATATTGTTCTTAATCAGGATTTGATAGCTAAAGATGTCAACGAACAGCAGTTATTAGCGGCCATCAAGGGGAGGCCCGCAGCTATCATAGTGACTGTGATAGGGGGACAGGGATATTTATTTGGCAGAGGTAATCAACAGATCAGCCACCGGGTCATTGCTCAAGTGGGAAGGGAGAATATTATAGTTGTGGTTACCAAACAAAAAGTATTTTCTCTCAAGGGCTCCCCTTTTCTGGTTGATACCGGTAGTGAGGAAGTCAATCAGGCTTTAGCGGGTTATTTGCCGGCGATAACGGGCCGGAACCAAAGTTTAATGTGTAAAGTAATCGGCTGACTAATTTTAAAGATTGATTAAATCTAATTAGTTTTATCGTGGAGGTGTGAGATGAAAAAGGTGGTAATTGTTACCGGAGCAACCTCCGGTGTAGGAAAAGAGTGTGCCGAGGTTCTTAGTAACCGTGGTTACGCAGTTTATGGAACAGTCTACGGAATGGAGCTGGATCCCAGTTGGGAGAAGCTGCCCTACCGCTTACTCCCCTGTGATATTACCCTGCAGCAATCTGTGGAAAACTTTGTTTCCCAGGTTCAGGCAGAAGCCGGCAGGGTGGATGCTTTAATAAACTGTGCGGGCTTTGGTATGGGCGGGGGAGTAGAAGACACCACCGTAGAGGAAGCAAAAAAACAATTTGAGACAAACTTTTTCGGCACCCATCGCATGTGCCGCCAAGTGCTTCCCTTAATGAGGGAGCAAAATGAGGGGATGATATTAACCATTAGTTCGGTGGCCGCTGAGTTTACCATCCCTTTTCAAAGCTTTTACAGCACCAGCAAAATGGCTGTGGACGGGTTAATGCAAGCCATTAGAATGGAATGCGGTGAGTATGGCATTAAGGCAGCCAGTATTAACCCCGGGGATATTCGTTCCGGTTTTACCGCCGCCCGCTTACAGGCCGCCGGGTTAAACCCAGCTTCCCCTTATTACCAAAAAAGTATGAAAAGCATTAATACCATGAAACATGATGAGCTGTCCGGCATGCAACCCCGGGAAGTTGCCGATAGAATCTGCATCTTGCTGGAGAAGGATAAGCTAAAGGTTAGATACCATATAGAAACGAAATATAAATTGCTGACCTTTATTAAACGGTTTTTACCCCTTAGGTTAATCGAGGTATTACTTTTAAAGTTATATACAGATTAAAGGGGCCCCGTCAACTTTGTTTTATTTAATTCTGATCCCTTCCTTTAGATTTTCCAGTTGGGGGTCGGTAATGACTAAATCGCCATCCTTGAGCCCCGCAGTAATTACTGCATAGCGATTATTTTGAAAGCCGGTTTCCACAGGTTTAAGCCTTGCCCTCCCTTTTTCAACTAACCAGAGGGCCTGACCTCCTTCAATGGGAAACAAAGCAGAAATAGGCACAAACAGAACATTTTCCTTGTGGCTAATGGTGAACCCCACATCCAAGAGGGTGCCCGGAATTAAATTAATAGCTGTCGAAGGCTTCGGCAAAATGGTAACCTTGATTTTTTCTTCTAATAATCCTAGGGGAGAAATTCTTTCCACTGCAGCGGGTGAAATTTCAGTTATTAACCCGGAGAAAATCAATTCCTCCCCTTTTCTGTTTTGTGTCAGTTTGACTTCCATCCCGGTTGTAATTTCAAAAAGGGAAGCAGGGGATAGATAGCTCTCGATTAAAAATTTGTCCTGTTCAAATAATTGCATTAAAGGCAAGCCAGGGCTTACTAAATCTCCTTCTTTTACAGTTAAATTGGCAATTACACCGCTGATGGGGGCTAGAATTTTACCCTTTTCTATTTGGTACTCCAATAACTCACCCTGGGCTACTAGGGCTTCCTCCCTACCTCCATACAGAAGCCGGGATTCAGAAGAAGGGGAACGGGCTTCTTGAAGCAGTTTTAGGGCTTCTTCCTGTTGCCTGAGCCATAGATCGGCCGAGCTGACCAAGTTTTCAGCCAAACTTAACTCTTTGGGAGTGATGGCTCCATCCCCATACAGTTTTTGGGCTCTGGACAGATCATCTTCCGCCAGCTTTAAATCCTGCTTGGCCTGTTCCACCATTAATTGCTGACCTTTTAATTGGGAGGGCAGCGGGTCCTGGTGGCTGATTCCCTCCTCCCCTTTCAAAGCCTTTAGCTGGGCTTGGACTTGGCGCAGTTGAAATTCAAGTTCCTTGGTATTTAAACTGGCGAGCAAGGCTCCCTTTTGGACTAATTGTCCTTCTTTTACCGCTAGCTCAATTATTTCCCCTCCATAAGAATTAGAGATGGTGAATTCCTTAGCCGGAATAACTTTACCTTCCTCCTCCTGTAGGGTGGACAAATCACCTGACTTCACTTGAAAAATATCCGTCTTTACCCCCGAAATCAGCTGATAAAGGCCGAAAGTCGCCAGCAAAACTACTATCAAACCAATACCTGCCCATTTTAGCTTGTTATGCAAAATAATCCCTCCCCTTCACGGTTAAATTTTTATTCCCTACTGCCTAATACTTCCGTCATTTTAATTTTATTAATTTTTTTCGAGGCTGCTTTTTGAGCAATTAAGATTGATATACTGGTAACCAAAAAAGATGAAACAAGAGCCGTCGTGGAAATTTGGCTGGGCATGGAGAATAAATCATTATTCAATGTCTGTGCAATACTGGCCATCATTATTTTAGAAGTAGGTATGCCTATTAACATAGCAGGCAGTGCAAGGACCCACTGCTCAATGGTTACCACGGATAAAACCTCCTTGGGTGTCATCCCCAATACCAGCATGGAGGCTAATTCTCTCTGCCTTTCGGCAATGGTAATGCTGGTGGCACTGTAGATAATCACAAAGCCAAGAATTACCCCTACTAATACATAATAATAGATTATGTAGCTAAAAGAAGAAAGCAGATCTATTACATTGTTAAGCCTTTGGGTCCTTTCATCAATAGAGAGAATTTGCTCGCTGTACAGATATTTTTCCTGCAGGGGGCCTACCCTGTCGGGAGAAATTTTTATCAAAAAGGAAGTGGCTATCTCGGCCTGTTGCAAGAGGTTTTGCAAGGCACCTAGCTCCATATAGGCATTAACGCCAATATATTGGGGAATAATGCCCGACACCCTTATCTCGGGCTTGGCAGAGTTTTTACTAAAGGGGCTATCCACGGTTAAGTAGTCCCCGGGGGAAGCTTTAAGCAGATCCGCCAGCCTCTGGGATAATAAGATACCTTCCCGGGGCAGAGGGACTTGATTATATTGATAATCAAGGATATTATAAAGGCTGCTTCCGTTTTGGATTCCCAAGATAATCAGATCCTCTGCATGCCACTGATTATTTAGGGTAGCGGGGATTTCTGCCAGGGGTTCTACCTGGTAAATACCCGTGAAGGATTCCAGCTCCCTTTGCACGGGTTTTTGCCTTAAGGGGGAGGCCAAGGTCATTTTAAGATCATAAACTTCCACCTTTTCATACTGATCAAAGACCATCCTTTGGAAGAGATCATTAATCGAGGTAGTAAAGCCGGAGATGGCAAAACAAAGGATAATCCCTAAAAAAATAAATAAATTTCGGCCCCTACTTCTGGAGAGATTGCGAAAGGCCATTTTGCCCTGTATCGTTAAAGCTTTCCAAATTGGTCTTGCTTTTTCTAAGAAAACCTTTTTGCCTTGTATCGGAGCGGGAGGCCTCATGGCCTCTGCAGGTTCCAGACTTAAAACCCTTTTACAGCCTTGGTAACCGGCAAAAAGGGAGAAGGCTAAAGATAAAAGAATTCCCTTTATTAATAAAGAAAAAGAGAAAGAACCGGTTAAATAGGGCAGATTAAAAAATATTTGGTATAAAGATGTTAAGGGGTAAGAAACTAAAGAACCCAAACCGATCCCCAGAACTCCTCCCAACAGGCCTATCATAAAGGCATAAGAAAGGTAGTGCACCAAGATTTCCCTTTCAGTGTAGCCCTCCGCTTTTAAAATACCTATTTGCCCCCGTTGCTGCTCGATTAAACGTTTCAAAGTTATGTATAAAATCATGGCGGCAATCAGTAAAAACATAATGGGGATGGCTTTAGAAACCGCAGTTAAGGCGGTTAGTTCCATATTTAACAAAAAATGGCTGTCTTGCTGAGAACGAGGGAAGATACTGATTAGTCCGAGGCTTTGCAGTTTTTCCTTTAGCCGTTCCTCAATCAATTCGTAGTCTGCACCGGGTTTTATGGTAAAAACCAATTCATTAAAGCTGTCGGCTTCCGGCA
>JBBAFB010000004.1:0-42359 GCA_041655595.1 Bacillota bacterium | reverse complement strand
TAAATGGAGCATTTGATTACGGCACACTTGGTTACTATGTCGGCAAACAGTGTCAGGAATTGATTCCCGTATTTACGGGCTTACCTTCAAATATAACAATAGATGAGCTGAAAATGCTTAGTGCTGCTTTAGCTTCCTCCGGCTCTGTAGCCCTTTTTCATGTTGTTGGAATTACGCCCGAGGCCCCTACTCTGGAAGCCGCATTCCGGGGAAAAGCCGCACTTATGGAGATAGAATTTGGAAGGACCGAATACGAAAGCACAATTGCTCAATTGAATAAGTCTCGGACAAATAGGGTTGATCTGGTGGTAATTGGCTGTCCCCATGCATCCATAGATGAAATAAAGCTCATCGCGGAAAATTTATACGAAAATAAGACTAACTCTGCAGTTGATTTTTGGATTACAACGGCCATTGGAAATAAAGAAATTGCTAGCAGAAATGGATATTTAGAAATAATTGAAAAGGCGGGAGCCAGATTAGTATGTGATACTTGTCCGATCCTGGGCCCTACCGCTGCCATGATAGGCACAAAGGGTTATAATGCTATCGCAACTAATTCAGCAAAGCTTGCACATTATATCCCCGGCCAGTGGGACATCGGTTCACATTATGGCTCTTTCGAGCAGTGTATTAAAGCTGCAATTACAGGGGTATGGGGAGATGAAAAATGAAGAACATGGTTATTAAAGGCCGAAAGGTTGTTGGAGGCGTAGCAAGAGGGGAGGTATTGGTTTCCCAAGAACCGATCTGTTTCCTTGGTGGGGTGGATGTTAACACCGGTGTTGTAACTGAAAAAGGGCATTTCCTGGAAGGGAAATCAATAGCCGGAAAAATTTTGATCTTCCCCATAGGCAGGGGTTCCACGGGAGGCTCCTATCTAATTTATGAAACGGTAAGCAATGGTAACGGCCCAAAGGCAATTATTAATTTAAAGGCCGACTCCGTAACTGTAATTGGTTGTATTATAGCAAAGATTCCCATGATAGTAGAGCCTGAGAAAAATTTATTGGAATTTATCCGCGATGATGACATTGTGGAGGTAAATGGTGATAAGGGTATTATTACCGTTTTTGCAAGGTCGTTCAAATAATAGCTTTGATGTAAAAATCTCTTACTATTTAATAAGGAGGTAAATATCATTGCCAAAGGATCTTAGGAGTTACATCCGTCAATTGGAGAAATCAGCCCCTAGTGAGTTGTTATATCTAAACAAAGAGGTGGACTCTAATCTAGAAGCAACTGCCGTTTGCAGAAAACTGGAGTTGCAAGACAAGCTACCAATGGTTGTCTTTAAAAATCCTAAAGCCATTAATGGGTCAAGAGCCGAGATGCCATTGATATTTAACGTTTTTGCGACAAGATGCAAATTGGCGTTGGCATTAGGCCTGGAACCCAATCAAGACAAAATGGAATTATCGTTATCTTTATATAATCGGTACAAGAGACTTTTCCAGCCGGAGGAGATTGTTAATGCACCTGTTCAGCAGGTTATAAAACAGGGAGATAAGGTAAACTTGGAGGAGCTTCCAATACCCATTCACCATGCCAAGGATGGAGGACCTTACATCCTTGGGGGCTCTATGATTACTAAAGATATGGAAACAGGAGCATATAATTTGGCGATGATAAGGTGCATGGTCAAAAGTTGCAACACGATTACGGTTCATGCCGAACCTCATCATCATACAGGCATGAATATTAAAAAATATAAGGATGCCGGAAAACCAACTCCCTTTGCCATAGCTGTGGGGCATCACCCATCTTTTTACCTGGGAAGTCTATGGGAAGGACCTTACGGGCGTAATGAATTTGAAATAGTTGGGGCCGCTATGCAGGAACCTTTGAGATTAGTTCCTTCGGTTACCTATGGTTCCGACCTAATGGTTCCCGCTGATGCGGAAATAATCATTGAGGGATATATCTTCCCCGATCGGATGGCAGAGGAAGGACCAATAGGGGAACACACCCGTTATTATAAAACAATTCGTGGTGGAAAGGTGGATAAGCGCTATGATCCTTTGGCCAAAATTACTGCCATTACACACCGCAAGGATGCCTACTACCAGTCATGTTGGATCGGACATACAGAACATGGTTTAATCGGAGCTATTCCCAAGGAGGCCGTAATCTATGAAAAAGCGAAGGCTACTTGCCCGGGGCTTAAGGCCGTTCATTTAACCCCCGCAGGTGTGTGTCGTTACCTTTGTTACCTATCTTTGGATCAACGTGTTGCCGGTGAGGCCAAGGATGCGATATTGGCGGCTTTTATTAGTGATTGGCACATTAAATACGCTATCGCAGTAGATACGGATATTGATATTTTTAACGATAAAGAAGTTTTGTGGGCCGTAAGCACAAGAGTCTGGGCGGAAAAGGATGTTTTCCAAATTAGGGGCTGCATGGGTGCCAGTCTTGATCCGACCACTAGTATTGAGGACAAAAAATCTATTGTGACACGTGTAGGCATTGATGCGACTAAACCATTCGGAGAACCATTTTCAGAAGTTTGTGAGGTTGATTTAGATATCTTGAATGCAATAAAGGTGGAGGATTATCTATAACACCCTTTTGCGAAGGGGGACATCATTTGATTAGTTTCCTGATCGTTTTGTTTATTATGGGAGTAATTGTTTATTTGAATAAAAAGGGATTCCCCTTGGCTGTTAATTTGGGGGTAGGAACTTTAGTATTGGCGACTATGAGCTTGAAATTGACAAGCATTCCCCAAATTATAATTAGAACTATCACCGATGTTGGTACCCTTGAATTGGTGGCCTCCGTTTCTTTGATTCAGATACTGGGATATATTCTTGAGCAGACGAAGAAACTACAAAAGCTAATTAGAGCTTTACATGAGCTAATTTCAAGCTTAAAGATTCAACTAATGATGATTCCCTCAATTATTGGGCTGATTCCCGGTCCTGGCATAGTCATGCTTTCTGCTCCTTTGATCGAAAAAGCAGCCGGGGAATCCGTTATGGCCGGCCTCAAATCATATGTTAATTATTGGTTCAGGGCAGCTATTCAATTTTCGTGTCCCATTTCTTTTTCTTTTATTATTACTATCAGCTTGGTTAAGGTCAACCCGTTATATCTTTTTTTAGCTCAACTACCTGTTACGATTATAATGTATGTTTCTGGGTACCTGCGAGAGTTGCGGTTTGTCCGCAGGAAGGGATCTAACTCTGAGATCATTTCTGGGGATAAGGCTTCCGTTTTAAAAAATATTCTGGCCTTACTTTGGAAAAGCGATTTTTTACTAGTTATCTTTATTTTAACCCTGTTATTCGATATTAAGTTATATATAACTGTTATCGTAACTATTTTTATGGTGGTATTGCAAGAAAAAATTCGCCTAAAACCTCTCATTTTAATGATCAAAAAAGGTTTTTCTCCTAAAATGCTGTTTCTAATACTGTCAATGATGTTGTTTAAGACTGCCATTGAGGAAACTGCAACTATGGAAAGCATCAGCTCTTGGTGGAATACAACTAGTTGGCCGCCGGAAATGTTATTTTTTGTAATGCCTTTGTTGATTGGTCTAATTACCGGTGCTTATGCCGGGGCTGCAGCAATTAGTTTTTCTTTGTTTGCGCCAATGATTATTGCCAATAATCTAAACATTTTTTTTGTTGCGGTTGTGTATTCCTTTGGCAAAATAGGAGTTATGCTGTCGCCTGTTAACGCATCAGTGCTACTAACGGCGGATTACTTTAATGCAAATCCTAATAATGTTTTCAAAAGGATCGCTCGCTCTCTGCCCAGCGCTTTTGCTATGATACTGGCGATTTATTTTGTGGGTTCTTTTTATTTAGATTGATGAAGGTTATCTGGTTTAGCTAAATAACCGCCTATTATAAAATATTTTCTTGGCGGCCAAAAAGGCAGCAGATGATACAATTTCGGGGTTGTTTTTTCAATTTATCATATTTAATTTTAGGAGGTTACAATGAGAATTGTTCTTGGAATATCCGGGGCAAGTGGGGTTATTATGGGATACAAAATGCTGTTGGCTTTAAAAAGCATTCCAAAGTGTGAAGTTCATATGATTATATCCAACGCCGGAAAAGCGAACTTTAAAATAGAAACCGATTTAAACCTGGTAGAAGTTCAGTCGTTGGCAGACTTTTATTACGACGAAAACGACTTGGCTGCTAGGATTTCCAGCGGTTCGTTTGTAACAGATGGTATGATTATAATCCCCTGTAGCATGAAAACCCTATCTGCCATAGCAACGGGTTATTCCTCAAATTTAATGGCTAGGGCAGCGGATGTGTGTCTAAAAGAAAACAGAAAGGTTGTTTTGGTGCCGAGGGAAACACCATTAGGGAAAATTCATTTGCATAACATGTCTAAGGCAGCAAGCTTTGGGTGTACCTTAGTGCCGCCAATGCTAACCTTTTACAACGATTCAAAAACATTGGATAACCAGATTGATCATCTTATCGGAAAGATTTTTATGCAATTTGGCTGGCGCTATGATAAATTTCTACCGTGGAGTGGAAACAGTAATGATGACTGAATTCAAAATTTCTGCCGGTACAGATCCGTTTAAGGTAAATGCCAGTGTGCTTCAAACAGGCAAAGATCTAGTAGTTGTTTTTGGGGGCGGGGAAATACACCATATAGGTGCCAGTGCCCTTGCGGAACCGAGGGCTAGCCTTCTTGATGGGAGTAGGGTGTCCGCTTCAGCCAGCGTATTGTGTGTCAGCGGACATAAGGACGATTGTTTAGCACGGGAGGCTGCCTTAAGGTTGGCGACAAGATATTCCTGTATTGTAAATGTAATTGTAGGGCTACATGTTGATAACGCAGTTGCCGAAGATATCGAACATCTGGTACTGAATTTTAGCAAATGCCTTGTTAAGGTTGAAGAATTGTTAGACGGAATTATTTCCGGATAGTATTTTTTATCCTTTTTCCATGAAATAATTATAAATACACGCTCTTGTCTCAGCAAAAGCATGTATTTAGGGGTATAAAAAAGGGACTTTGGTGTAGTAGATCCTAGACAATTCACTGATGGAACAGCTATCTTGGCAAGAAAGTATTTCAACTTGGTCCGCCTTTAGGATAATTTTTCAATCAAACGGACCATATTTTCCCCTAATAATCTGCAGGAACTCATGGCAATGGTGTCCTCAGTTACGGAGCGGTAGTATTTTATTTTGCCTTCCTCTATTCCCTTATACATAGTTCCCATTACCCCGGTGGTGGCTAAAAAACGATTCTCCCCGGAAAAGGGTTCAAAACCATCGGCCAGGATCAGTCCTTGGCTGATTAGATATCTTTGCAGGATTTCCAGGGTATATTCTTGGCCTCCGTTTCTCAGGCCCGCATGGGTTAGGGCCCCTCCGACCTTTCCTTTTAAAGCGGAGGCAACCATATGTAGCGGGCGACTCCTATCTATAAAATTTTTCATTAAAGCGCTGACATTGCCAAAATAACAAGGTGAACCTAATAAAATACCATCGGCGGCCAGCAGCTTTTCATGGATAAGCTGGTTGTCATCATCGGTTTGGGAACAGGTATTGTGTCTTAGGCAACTATTGCAGCCTGTGCAGTAGTTCAGTTTGTAATCAGATAACTCTAGTAATTGGGTTGCTGCACCTAGGTTTTCGGCGGCATTTAAGGCCTCTTGCAGCATAATCGCAGTGTTTTTTCCTTTTCTGGGGCTTCCATTAATCGCAATAATTTTCAAATAATTCATCTCCCTATGCTTTATGTCTTTTTTATTCTAGAAAAAGGCCGTTTTTCCTGCAAAAAAACAGGTTTTAATCATCCTTGACACGAACATATGTTCCATATATTATTAACCTGTCGAGGTGTTGAAAATGTTTAAAGTAGGAATTGATCCTGGCCATGGCGGGAGTGATCCCGGTGCCATTGGCCCGACAGGGTTGCAAGAAAAGGATATAAATATGTCCGTGGGACTCCTAGTTGCTCGGCTTTTGCAGGAACAGGGCTTGGCGATAGTACTAACCAGGGATAAAGATGAACAGGTGACCTTGGCTGATCGGAGCAGCAGGTTGAACTTGGCTCGGGTGGATTTGGTAATCTCAATTCATGTTAATAGTTCTCTAAATCATCAGGCCAATTATGTGGCTAATTTTATTTTAGCCTCGGGAGGGGATGCGGAAAGAGCAGCCAGGTTATTGCAAGAGGAACTGATGACAGTTACCGGTTGGCCGAAACCGGCGGCCCCTCATGGGGTGATTGAAAAAAATCTGCATATGCTAAGAGAAACCAAGGCTCCGGCAGTTTTGTTGGAGATGGGTTTTATCTCCAACCCGTTGCAGGAAGCGCAATTAAAGGAGCCGGATTTTCAAATTTTGCTTGCAACCGCAATTGTGAGGGGTATCAGCCAATATTTTGATTTTCCCCATAGGGAATGCCAGGGGCAAGGAATTGGGGAAACCATTAATGTAATTATTAAAGGCCGGCAATATCAAGGTATACTGATAGAGGGCAAAACCTATGTTCATGTGCGTATTTTAGAGGAACTCGGCATAGGGGTTCGTTGGGAGGAAGGTGCAAAAACAGTTTACGTTGGCTAGTTAAATCAGCGGTAAGGGTAGTGGTAGTATGGGGATTGCATCCCCATACTGTTTGTGCATTCAAACCGGTCTGCGACGGAGTGAACGAATTGCCACTTCATGTTCGCCCAGCAATTCAAAAATGGAGGCCTGGTTTTCCACTAATCGTTTTACATCATTATTTATTTCTAATACAGCTTGAGCTATATAGGGTATTTCTTCTACATCTTTCTTGGTAGCCATTTTAGCTTCAATAGAAGTGATATCATCTTTGGTAGCCATTTTAGCTTCAATGGAAGTGATATCATCTTTGGTAGCCATTTTAGCTTCAATGGAAGTGATATCATCCTTAGTAGTCATTTTAGCTTCAATAGAAGTGATATCACTTTTAGTAGCCATGGCAGCTTCCACAGCGGTAAGTCTTTCATTTGCCTTTTTTAACTCTGTCAAAACAATATCTAACTTATCCATTAAGTTCATCTCCCTTACTTGAAAAGTGAAATTAACTTTTCTTTTATAGTAGCATTAATTTGGCAAAAGAACAACCTATAATTGGCTGTAAACCGGCAAATAGGCCCCGTAGTTTTGTAACCCTTACATGGCATGTAAAAATTATATAATAAAAAGAAATAATGATATAATGAAGCAAAACAGCAACGGCTTAAGGTGGTTATTAGATGGAGGGTTTTAAAAAGCGATTTTCCTGGTTACTGGTTATCATCTGGATGGCGGTGATTTTTAATTTTTCCGCTAAACCGGCGGTTGAATCCAATGAAATGAGCACAGGAATAACCGAAAAAATACTAGAAGTGGTGGAAAAGGTTGTTCCCAGTATGAAAATAGATAAGGCAAAGTTCAACCATGTAATAAGAAAGAATGCCCACTTTCTTGTATATTTTGTGCTGGGGATTCTGGTGCTGAACGGGTTTAAAAATAGTGGTCTAGAAAAGTTTAAAAGTCTTGGATTAGCCCTACTCATTTGTGTGTTGTATGCAATTAGCGATGAAATCCATCAAGTTTTTGTGCCGGGCCGGGGTGGGCAGGTTAAGGATGTAATAATTGATAGTGTCGGAGCAATTGTTGGAATGGGAATTTACGCTAAATTTTGGAGGGTTAAGGAGTGTGGCGATCAGCAGGAGCGGGTTTCGGGTTCCATTTTGTAATTTTGGATGTGCATTGGGGACAGGTCCCAATGCACATTGTAATGCCGCCGGGATGGGCGTAGCTGCCGTACCAAGGGACCTGTCCCCTGTGTGCGGGTTTATCCAAATTGGCGGTCCAGGATTGTGGTGATTTGTTCCTCATCCTGGATGCTGCTTGTGGCTTCTACCACCTCGCCATTTTTATAATAAACGACAAAGGGCAAACCCCGGAAGGTTCTGCATTCCGGCAGGTTTCTGATGATGCTGGCTTCCGGATTATCAAACTCCATGTCAAAGAAGGCGACATGAGAATATTTGTCCCTAATATCCTCCATGACTTGATAAACCGGTGTACACATAGGTCCCATGCGACCGCAGGTAACCATTACATTTTCATTTTTGGCCAGAATGTCCTTGAGCTCTGCTGCTGTGTTGATATGGTCCAGATTTGTGAATAACATAATACCACTCCTTGTGTAAGAATTTTAATTTAATTAAAATATATTCTATAGAATCAATCTATAATTGTCAAGTATTTCGCTGTAATCTTTATTAGCTAAAAATATTTGGCTTTTGGCCTATGTTGGGTAACCGTTGTACATAGCCCTGCATTAGTTAAACAATTGTTAAAACCTTTGAATATATTGCTTTTTGGATGATACCCCGGATTTTTCCCCACTTGAAAATGTCGAAAAATGGGGATATAATCATTTACAAGAAAATGGTTATAATCAGAATGGAGATGTTGGAGATGAGCAGAGTTTATAATTTTTCAGCAGGACCGGCAGTTTTGCCGGAGCAGGTCTTAAAAGAGGCCGCAGTTGAGATGTTGGATTACCAAGGTAGCGGTATGTCCATCATGGAGATGAGCCACCGATCAGATATAATTGAGGGGATGATGGCCGAAGCCGAGCGAGATTTACGTGATTTGTTGAATATCCCCGCTAATTATAAGGTTCTTTTTTTACAGGGGGGAGCCTCTCAACAATTTGCCGCGGTGCCCATGAATTTGATGAAAAACCGGGTAGCAGATTATTTGAATACAGGTCAGTGGTCAAAAAAAGCCCTTCAGGAGGGGCGGCTTTACGGCAAAATTAATGTAATAGCTTCCTCGGAAGACCAAAATTACAGTTATATACCGGGTCTTAAAAATTTAAAGGTTTCCGAAGAAGCAGATTATGTCTACCTTTGCCATAATAACACCATTTTTGGCACTAGATTTACTGAGTTACCCGATGTGGGAGAGAAGCCCTTGGTAGCCGATATGTCCTCGGATTTTCTGGCTGGGCCTATAGATGTAGGTAGGTTTGGGTTAATTTTTGCCGGTGCTCAAAAAAATGTGGGGCCTGCCGGTGTAGTAATTGTAATTATTCGGGAGGATCTAATTGCTGATAACGTACTGCCGGGCACACCCACAATGTTGAAGTACAAAACCCATGCCGCCCATAATTCCGCCTATAATACGCCACCTGTTTATGGGATTTATATTTGCGGCAAGGTGTTTAAGTGGTTAAAAAAAATAGGCGGACTCGAGGTCATGCAGGAAATTAACGAACTGAAAGCTTCATTATTATATGATTATCTTGATGACAGCAGGCTGTTTAAGGGAACGGTTGTAAAAAGGGACCGTTCCTTAATGAATGTACCCTTTGTAACGGGGGATGCAGATTTGGATGCAAAATTTATAAAAGAAGGGGAGGCCCGGGGGCTAGTCAACCTTAAGGGTTACAGGACCATCGGGGGCATGAGGGCCAGCATTTACAATGCAATGCCCCTTGCAGGTGTCAAAGCCTTGGTTGCCTTTATGAAAGAGTTTGAGGGAAAGGAAGCATAGTATGTATAAAATAAATTGCATGAATAAAATCGCCAAGGCCGGTTTGGACCGCCTGACGGAGGGTTACGGTTTTGTGGAAGACTATCGAAAGGCCAACGGACTTTTAGTGCGCAGCGCTTCCCTTCATGAGTTGGAACTCCCTGTCAACTTGGAAGCCATTGCCAGAGCGGGAGCAGGGGTTAATAATATTCCCTTGGAAAGATGTGCCGAAAGAGGAATTGTAGTTTTTAACACGCCCGGAGCCAATGCCAATGGTGTAAAAGAGCTGGTAATCGCCGCCATGATTATAGCCGGCAGGAATCTTTTGGAGGGCAGTAATTGGGTTACCTCCTGTCAAAGGGATCCAGAGTTGGCGCAACTGGTGGAAAAAAATAAATCTAGATTCGCCGGTACAGAGATTAAAGGCAAAAAACTAGGGGTGATCGGTCTAGGGGCTATCGGAGCGCTGGTGGCAAATGCCGGCATTAAATTGGAGATGTCGGTTTACGGTTATGATCCATATTTGTCAGTGGAGCATGCTTGGAAGCTGTCCAAGCATATTAAGCCTATTAAATCTCCGGAGGAGATTTATCGGGAATGCGATTTCATTACCATTCATGTTCCCTTATTGGATGCTACCAAGGGTTTGATTGATGAAGCGGCAATAGAGCAGATGAAAACAGGTGTCATTTTGTTAAACTTTTCTCGGGATATTGTTGTTGATGAAGGGGCGGCTCTTATGGCACTCAAAACAGGTAAAATTGCCAAATACATCACCGATTTTCCCAATTCTCAAACCTGTGGCATTGATAATGTAATTACCTTTCCCCATTTGGGGGCTTCTACTGCCGAGGCCGAGGAGAACTGCGCAATAATGGCTGTTGAGCAGTTGATGGACTACTTGGAAAACGGCAATATAAAGAACTCTGTTAACTACCCAAATTGTGATTTGGGAGTTTGCCAAAAGGCAGCTCGCCTGGCCATTAATCACAAAAACATTCCCAATATGTTAGGGCAGCTCACCGGGGTTTTGGCCGGTGCCAATGTGAACATCTCGGATTTGGTTAATAAAAGCAGAGGTGCCTGGGCCTACACACTAATTGACTTGGAGGTGGCCCTAGCCGAGGGCACCCTTGAAAGGTTAAGAGGAATTGACGGGGTACTTAGAGTGAGGGTTTTGGGTGTCTAGGGTGGTGAATGGTTAGGGGACTGTTGGACTCTCTTTTAAATTAACATAATTCGACAATATTAAAGCCATTTATACCAAAGTTATTTAAAATAACAAAAGACTGGTTCCATTCAGTGCATTATTATGGTAATATATAGATATCTATCGCGGTTTTGTTGAATAATAGGGAGGTAGATGGGGGTAATGGCCTCATTGTGTCGAAATAAATAGAAGACACGCATAATTGACGAAGACCAAGGAGGCAATATCTTTGATAGACATTCATAGCCACATTCTACCGGGGGTTGATGATGGTTCACCGGATTTGCTAACATCCATTAAAATGGCGGAAATAGCTGTGTCCGAAGGTTTTACAAGAATGATAGCAACGCCCCATTTTATTGAAAAGGATCAAGAAATTGATAGCCAATTAATTTTAGAAAAAACCAAGGAGTTAAATAAGGAACTTACTTCAAGATTAATTGATGTTGAAATTCTACCGGGGCAGGAGATACTATTAACCCCTAATTTAGTGGAACTATTCAGTGCAGGCAAACTGATGACTTTGGGGGACAGTGGCTTATATTTATTAATTGAATTACCGATGATGAGTATACCCCTTTATGCTTTGGATGTTATCCATGATCTCAGGCTTCGAGGTTTGGAAGTTATCCTGGCCCATCCGGAGAGAAATTTAATGATTAACAAAGATCTTGATAAACTAAAAAAATTCATTAAAATGGGTGTTTTGGCTCAGGTTAATTCACTTAGTTTAATAGGTGTTTTTGGAAAAGAGGCCAAGCTGACGGCTGAAAAAATTATCAAGGAAGGGATGGCCCACTTCATAGCAACTGATTGTCACACTGCAAGAGCTCGCTCTCCAAGGATTAAAGAGGTGTTAAAAACTATTCCAGCCGAAGCGATAAAACTTTTATTAATTGATAACCCAACCAAGGTTTTAAAAGGGAAAAGAATAGATTCAAAACAAATGGCTTATGATGGCGGGGGTTTGGGCGTTTATAAAAGGCTATCTTTGTTTTTCAATAATTTAACATAGGCAGGAGTGGTGGGGTAGTGGTATTTAAGAAAAAACTAAAAGTTGTTACAATCTTGGTAATCTTGGCAATCTCTTTTCTTAAGGGATCTTTGGCTGCGGAGTTGGATCATAGTTTAATAGGTCTGGCTCTAGATAAGTTTTCTGAGTTGGATTCCTTCGTTGGCGATGAGGCCTTAGATCTATTGAGGGGCTATGTTAAAACCCAAGGTAATCTAGATGAGCTAAAAACGGATCTGCCAAGTTACCTTGGGGGCATTTTGGGGGAGGACTACGAAGCAAAGCTCAATAGCAAGGGTATA
Source organism: Bacillota bacterium (assembly GCA_041655595.1). Classification (GTDB taxonomy): domain Bacteria; phylum Bacillota; class DULZ01; order DULZ01; family DULZ01; genus JBBAFB01. The sequence continues at coordinate 30,341 of JBBAFB010000004.1, read as the reverse complement.
AGTCTAGGCCAAATGAGATCAGAAATTGATAAAATGAAGCAGTGGAGTGTTGAGGATAGGTTAAAGGTTGTGGATTTAATAGAAGCACAAAATTCTACGGCTATCGCCAATATTATAGATAAATACAGCGGATTAGAGGATGTTTCAAACTTTGGTGGCGGTAATTCCGGGGGGTCATCTGAGGCCACCCAGGGAAGCAATATTAATTTGCCCAAAATTGATGAAACAACAGTGGGCTTTAGAGACATAAAGAATCATTGGGCAGCGGCCTACATAGAATTTGCCCAAACCAAGGGCATTATTCAAGGCAAGTCAGAGGGAGTTTTTGCGCCGGAGGATAAGGTAACACGCGCGGAGTTTACAGCCATGCTGACCAGGCTTTTGGGGTTGGGAGACAATGTTAATCAAGAAATGGTTTTTATAGATGTAGCTCGGGGTGATTGGTTCTTTGAGGCTGTAAATCAGGCTTTTGCAAAGGGTATTATTCAAGGAAAGGGGGATAGATTTGATCCCAATAGTTTTATTACCCGAGAAGAAATGATTGTTATTATGATTCGGTCCGCCACTTTAAAAGGGAAACCCACATTAGTGGGTAACATAGAAATAACAGAACTTTTAGCCTCCTTTAGTGATCGGGATTTGGTTTCTTCTTGGGCAAAAACTGAGATTGCAGTGGCCCTAAAGCTGGGGCTGGTTAAGGGGCAAGCAGGAAACATCTTGGCTCCCCGGGCCAATGCCACTAGGGCTGAAGCAGCTACCATGGTTTTTAATTTGTACAAACTGTTGGTGGACTAGGTAGGAGTATTTAAGCATTAAAAAACTTAATTAAAATTCAGGAGGCGAGTGGGTAGATGTCTAAAAAATTTTTAGCAGTGCTTTTGGTATGGGCTTTTTTGGCTGTGTCTTTTGGGTCGGCTCTTGCAGCCAACGAAACCCTGGATGATGGTCTAAGCTACATAGACGGCAAAGTTGAATCCGTTGGTCAGGAGAACACCAAAAAGTTGGTGGACACATTTGTTAGATTTTGCGAAGAGGATACCATTGGAGTTTTTTTTGCTGATTTATCTGCTGAGTTCAAAGATAGGCTAACGAAAAAGGGTTTTATTGAAGGTAAGATTGTATCCGCAATAAATATTTTAAAAAACGAGGGCTATGTGGCTGCTACTAAAACCTATATAGACAGCGACAGGGAGGAAGACGCTAAAAGTACCTATAAAACTAGTATAAGGGCTGCACATCAGGCGACCTTTGTAGCACAAAATGCCCCGCTTAAGGATTTAAGGGGAAATATTATTGCCGATTATGGCAGTGCCAAAAGCTTTCTGACTAGGGTAAAAACTTTGGAACTGAACTTAAAAGGTATCAATAAACCCGAAAGTGGCCCATCCGGCCTTGATATTAGATACACTACAAGCACAGGAAAGCTCAGCATAGTAGTTAAAAATCAACAAGATGTCCTTGGGGAGCTTAATAAATTCTTGCCCGATAGTGCCAAGGATTTAGCCGGGGGGGATCTTATCAATTTAGTTCAAGCAATTAATAATATGCTGGCAAAGCTTACTACCACGGAAGTAGTGAATTTTAGGGCGGCACTGGATAGTTTGGGTTTTCAGGTTGCTGATTATACTCCCTCTAGCCCCGACGAGCCAGGCACTCCGAGTGGACCCCCAGAACCCTCGGATGAGCCTGAAATAGTAGTTCCGGGGGAATCGGGCAAGCCCATTTTTGTTAACGTACCTGGCGGGCTAGCTGAAGTTAAGGTAACGGGTGGCAAGGCTGTTGCAAGAATTAATGACAAGACTGCCAACGAAATTATTGCTCAAATTCAACAGGCCCAACAAGTGGCTGGGGAGAGGCCTACTGAGTTGGTATTGGACTTCTCAGGTACTAAAAATATTGGTGAAAACCTTGAGTTGAATATTCCCACCGGCATTATTGCAGCTACGGACAAGATTGACATGCCGGTGGTTATTAGGCTGGATGCAGTTAGTGTTTCGCTACCTGTTGCAACCTTTGATTTGCAGGGAACTAAAACCCTGGGTTTAGTAATCAATGCCATGGAGAATCATGTGGCCTTAGAGGGTATAACCAAGGAAAAAGAGATGAAAGAAGTCGGCAAAGCCCAAAATATAACCCTCTTGCTTGACGGCACACCTGCGAAACTGAATCAGTCTATTACCTTAGCCTTTAACATTAAAGGTATTGTCGCTAATGTAGATAAGCTTGGGCTTTATTTTGTCAATGGCGAAAAGGGAGTCGTTGAATTTGTGGGAGGCAAGGTGGATAAGGAGCAAGGCGTAATAAGGGGCAGATTGCCCCACTTAAGTACCTATGTGTTAATGGAATATGATAAGACTTTTGCCGATGTAGAAGGCCTTTGGGCTAAGGAATATATTGATTCCATGGCTTCGAAGCACATTTTTAATGGTAAAGCAGAAGATGTTTTTGCCCCGGCCGATTTTACCAGCAGGGCAGAATTTGCCAAAATAATTGTGGTGGCCCTCGATTTGGATTTAATTAAATACCAAGGGGGCTTTGAGGATGTTGCAGATGATGCTTGGTATGCTGATTATGTGCAGACTGCTTTTGTTAATGAGCTGGTTAATGGCAGGGTAGCGGGTAAAATCTTTGATCCTAATGGTAATATTACTCGCCAAGAAATGATGACTGTTGTAGGCAGGGCCTTGGGAGAGACTTTAAAAGGGGATGCGGGTTATCTGCTTAGAAATTATCCCGATGCTGACAAGACGGCGGACTTTGCCAAAGAATTTACTGCTTTACTGGTTGAAAAACAACTAGTAACCGGCTATCCTGATTCAACATTAAGGCCCCTGGTTGACATTTCCAGGGCGGAAGCAGCTAAAGTGATTTACGGGTTTTATAATTATTAACAAATAAAAAAGGGGTGCCTCTTGGTACCCCTTCCGAATTAACTAAGGTGAAATATGGAAAAAAGAATTTCAAAAATTTTGTTGTCTGTTTTAGGGATTGCAGCGGTGGCGGGGTTGGTATTTTATTACTCAATTACAAATCTATTTGATTCCGTGGAAAAATTATTTCTGGAGGATATCAGCCTACCTGAATCTGAACTCAACCCAAAAGAACCTTTGCCTATCCTAGTAGAAGAAGGGAATGTTAACCCGGAAGAAACCGAAACCGATGAACCGAGGATAAAGGATAAAAGCCAGGTAAATATACCCGAGACCCATCAAAGGGGGAATGGGGATCCTGTAAAATCGCAACAAGGGGAAGAACATAGGGTAACTAAGCCGGCGGAGGCTATAGAGACCGGAGAGTTGCAAAAAGAAGAGACCTCCCGGGTGGAGGAGCTGGGTTCTAGGATCAGTTTCGAGGATAAAAGAAGGATGTTATTGCTAATTACTAAAAATTTAAAAAGTGAGGATATAAAATACCTGACCAGTCTTTTAAGCGGCGGATTTACCCCGGGGGAAAAACAATCGGCGGTGGAATTGGCCCTGAAAAGGTTTGATGAGGAGGATCTAAAAGAGCTCCAACTTTTATTTAACAAATATAAAGAATATATATATTAGGGCGTGAATGTGGTGGGGGAACAAAATATGTTTTCTGATAGTGCTCAAGTTGATGAAATATCATTAATTGAGTTATTTGGGGTTATGAGAAAAAGGTTTAAGTTAATAATGTTTGTTGTGTTGGCGGCAATTATTATTACTGCTCTGGCTACCTTTTTTGTCCTAATACCCCAATATCAATCAAATACAACTTTGATGGTGGGGAAGCCCCTCCATAAGGCTTCCGTGGATTTGGATGAAACCATATCCTACCAACAAATTCAAACAAATCGTTTATTGGTATCAACATATGGAGAGATTGCCAAAAGCAGGTTAGTGTTGGATTCAGTTATTGAAAGCCTGGACCTAGAAATGCATAGTAGTAGCCTCAGACAAAAAATTGATGTTAGCCTGGTAAAAAATACTGAAATAATACAATTAACCGTAACGGACAAAGACCCTGTCTTGGCGGCTGTTATAGCGAATCAGCTTGCACAAGCTTTTTCTGAGCAAGCAACTAAAATAATGAATGTAGAGAATATACAAGTAATAGATGAAGCTATTCCTTCTAAAAGACCCTTTAAACCAAGCACCAGGTTGAACCTGGCCATTTCAGCGGTACTGGGACTAATGGCCGGGCTTTTGCTGGCCTTTGTTCTGGAATTTTTTGATACATCAATTAAATCTCCGGAGGATGTAGAAAAATACCTGGGGTTGCCGGTGATTGGCATTTTGCCGGCCACAGAAGGAGATAAAGGATAATGGATAAAAGGTATTTGGAGAAAAATTTGCTGGTAGTGGAGGATCCTAAATCTATCACCGCCGAAGCCTTTAGAATGCTGAGGACAAATCTACAATTTATGGGGGTGGATAAGCCGCTGAAGGTAATCGCTGTGTGCAGTTCCAATCCTAGTGAGGGTAAAAGTACGGTGATAACAAATCTGGCAAGTTCTTTTGCTATTGCCGGAAGTAAGGTGCTTTTGATAGATGCTGACTTGCGTCGGCCTCAGGTGAATAAGATCTTCTATCTGGAAAACCATGTAGGCCTGTCCAACTTACTGGCCGGGGGTTTGGATTTAGATTCCGTAATTAACAAAACCGCCATTGAAAACCTAGACATAATTACAAGTGGCCCATTGCCACCAAATCCGGCAGAAATTTTAGGCTCCGCTAAAATGGAAGAATTTTTAAATGGAATTCGCCCTGCTTATGACATGTTATTGGTTGATTCTCCTCCGGTTAACACGGTGGCTGATGCTTCCATTCTTGCCACCAAGGTGGATGGTATGGTGTTTGTAATAGAAGCCGGTAAAACTACCAGAGAAGCGGTTATGTTGGCTAAGCAGCAATTAGGCAAGGTGAATGCACGTATTCTCGGCGTGGTTTTAAATAAAGTTAAACAAGTAGGTGGTGGGTACTATTATTACTATTATTATTACAATGATGAAAGCGATGCCGGTCAAAACAAAAAAGGTTGGCTTCATCGTATTTTCAAATGAAGGGAAAAAATAGGGGTACACCGATAATTGGCAGGAAAGTAGGGCCAGGATCTAGAAAGATAAATGAAATGGTTAATTTACTGTACCGGTTTTATGGGGGCAAAACAAATGAATCGTTATGTTAAAGTAATAATTTTAATTTTTGTGGATTTGATCTTGGTTAATCTCGGCATTTGGGTAGCCCTAATGCTTCGTTTTGATGGGGTTGTGCCTGGGCGATATCTTGCTGTTTATAAAGAGATCGTAGTAGCTTATTCGATGATCATGGTAGTTACTTTTTATTTTTTTGGTTTATATAAAAAATTATGGCAATATGCCAGCATTGGTGAGCTGGTATCTATTTTGGCCGCTGTGACCTTTGGTGGTGCCGTAACCATTGCCTATACATATTTTGCAGCCATCAATCTTTCCGGCCTAATGCCCAGGAGCGTGATTTTATTAACGTGGCTGATAAATATTATTTTTATCGGCGGTTCCCGTTTGGCCTGGCGTTTATTTAGAGACCACGCGTGGATGCCCAAAAAGGGCGGTAAGCCAGTGCTGATTATTGGGGCGGGGGATGCAGGGGCTTTAGTGGCCAGGGAGTTAAAAAGTCATTATAATAATCAATATAATCCGGTGGGTTTTGTGGATGATGATGCCCAAAAACAGAATCTGCATCTATATGGTTTACCGGTACTTGGCTTCAGGGCCGACATCCCCGACTTAGTCAGAGCCTACGGTATTCAGGAAATTATCGTAGCCATACCTTCCGTTTCCGGTAAAGTAATTAGGGAGATTGTGGAGATTTGTCAGGAAACTACTGCCGAACTAAAGATTTTGCCCGGGGTCTATGAATTGATTGACGGTGATGTTTCCCTGCAACAATTACGGGAGGTACAAGTTGAGGATTTGTTGGGTCGGGAGCCGGTGCAGGTTAATTTAGAGGAGATAGCGGGTTATCTGAAGGGTGAAGCGGTTTTAATCACCGGGGCAGGTGGCTCAATCGGTTCGGAGCTTTGCCGGCAGGTTGCCAAGTATGATCCGGAAAAGCTACTCCTTTTGGGTCATGATGAAAATCCGATTTTTGAAATAGAACAGGAACTAAGCTATTTGTTTCCCAAGGTTGTTCTGGAAACAGTTATTGCGGATGTTAAGGATAAAGCCAGAATTGAACAGGTTTTTCAAACCTTTAGGCCGAAGGTAATTTTCCACGCCGCGGCACACAAGCATGTTCCCCTAATGGAGTGTAATGCAGGTGAGGCTGTTAAAAACAATATCTTCGGTACATATAATGTGGCGGAAATGGCCGGCAAGTATCAGGCAAAAACTTTTGTGTTTATTTCCACCGATAAGGCTGTTAACCCCACCAGCATCATGGGGGCCACCAAAAGGGTGGCGGAAATGGTGATTCAGCTGATGGGGGAAAAATATAAAACCCGTTATGCCGCAGTTCGCTTTGGTAATGTTTTGGGGAGTAGGGGCAGCGTAATTCCCACCTTTAAGGAGCAAATTTCCCGGGGGGGACCGGTTACCGTGACACACCTTGAGATGACCAGGTATTTTATGACCATTCCCGAGGCAGTTCAATTAGTCATTCAAGCCGGTGCCATGGCCCGGGGTGGAGAGGTTTTTGTGCTAGATATGGGTGAACCGGTTAAAATTGTAGATTTGGCTGAAGATTTAATTCGTTTGTCCGGCCTGGAACCCGGGGAGGATATAGAGATCCAATTTACCGGCATTCGACCGGGGGAAAAGCTGTATGAAGAACTGTTAACTGCAGATGAAGGTACAATGGCTACCAAGCATGAAAGGATATTTATCAGTAGACAAAACGGGTTGGAAAAAGCCTTGGTAGAGGCCTTGTTAAATAAGGCCGATGTTGAGGGTCTGCATTGGTCAAACAGCACAGTTGAAAAAATGCTGACAATGATAGTGCCGGGCTTGCAAAGGAAGAAGGAGGTATCCTGATTTGGTTGTCGGCCTATTGTTTGGCAGTAGTTTCTAAGGAGGGGATGGAAGTGGATAGTTTTCCGGAAAAACAGGGGGAGTTACAAGGAGAACAGGTGGTAATTAAAGACAAAGAGGCAGAGCAAAATGGTTTGGTCTCCCAGGAAAGTAATCAAATACCGCAAATTGAAAAAGAAGTCCTGCAGGGGGAAATCAAAAAAGCGGGCTTGGGAATCACTGTTAAAATTCTGGGGCTATTTATAGCGGCCTATATAGTGGCAGTTGCTTCCCGTAATCTGTTTAAAAATTTAGCTGGCAGTTTGATGGGTGAAACAGTATTTATGGAAGTGCTGTCCATTTTAGTGGCGATAGTAATTACCAGTGTTATCGCTTACTTTACGGTGCGCCACTTTATTTTAAAGCCTTTAGAAAAGCTGAAAACCTTCGCTCAAAAACTAAGGGATAATGATTTTTCCGGTCAAATGGATTTGCTGTTTCAAGATGAGTTTGGGCAGTTATCCCATGTGTTGGGTCACTTAGCGGCTAATTTCAGACTCTTGGTCGGTGAAATCAAGGATGCCGCAAAAGCTTTGATGGATCAAAGCATGGAACTAGCGGAACAATTTGAGCAGTTAGAGCAGGGGGGACAGCAGGTAGCCATAACTACCCAGGATTTGGCTGAGGGTGTTAATAACCAAAGCATTCAGATTGCTGACACTGCCAAGGCTGTGGAAGAAGTTTCCCGGGATATTAATGTGGTAGCCGAAAAGGCTGCTAACTTAGAGAAATCAATGCGTGAGGTGGTTACATCGGCTACTTATGGTGCAGAAGCCGCTAACCAAGCACTAATTAAAGTGGAAGAGGTGCGGGGTGCCGCCAATAACACCAAGCATGCCATCAGTGATTTGGAGAAGGATTCCACCGCTATCGAAGGTATTTTAGATGTAATTAATAATATTGCAGAGCAAACTAACCTTTTGGCACTGAATGCCGCTATTGAGGCAGCTAGAGCTGGGGATGCGGGCCGCGGTTTTGCCGTGGTAGCCGAAGAGGTGCGAAAACTGGCGGAACAATCCCAAAATGCAACTCAGGAAATTGCAGTTTTAATTAAAAAGACACAAAGCAATATTGCTAATGCCAGCAACTATGTTTTAGAGGTAGATGCAGGTATTGGAGAGAGCGCCGCCACTTCTGCTGAGGCCAAGGTTACTTTTGAAAAAATGGCTGAAAATCTGCAACAGAAAATGCTTGAATCCCAAGAGATGAATGCTTTATCCGAAAATATTAGGCAGGCAGGAGGACAGGCAGCAACAGCGGTAGGCGAGATGTTTGCAATCATTGAGGAAACTGCCGCCGGTATTGAGGAAGTGGGCAGTAGTGCCCAGGAGCAGGCTGCCAGTGTTGAGCATGTCAGAGGGTTGGCCCAGCAACTAGCTGATTTAGGGAAAAACTTCAATGAACTGACCAAAAGGTTCAAAATATAGTAGGGTAAAAGGAAGGTAACCAACAAATTTAATATTAATTTTCCAAATATTAAACGCTGGAGCCGTGGATGCTTCTAATTAGGAACGCCGCCGCTTGACGGCGTTTTTTTTGTTTGTTGAGCAGTGGGTGTAACATTTGCAGTAGAAAGGAGGGTTTTTAATGGATGATCTATGGCAACAAATAGCGAATGTAGGTTTTCCCATAGCCGTAGCAATTTATCTCTTGGTCCGGGTGGAGAAAAAAATAGATGATCTAACCATTGCCATAGTAGCTTTGGGAGAGAGCCTAAAAAGGTAATATAGTCCGGCAATGGTTTGACTATTGCTGGACAAAAGCCGAAAGCTTTCAGCTTTATCAATTGACATCGAACATGTGTTTGGGTATAATTTAGCTAATTAAAGGAGGTGCAAAAATGGAAACAACTAAAAAAATTGATTGGGAGCAAAATTGGCCAAATCTACTGGCCCTATATCCCTTTTTAGCAGAAGACGGAGGAAATTATACCGGGGTGATGCTGCAATACTCTGAGGGGGTAGTAGACACCCGTAAAACAAAAACAGTTTTGACTCATTTGGCCAAAAACTTTGCCTTGGACCTAGCCTTGGTCAAGGCCAGGGGCAGAAAGGTTTTGCATTGTTCAAGGGAAGTTCCCTTGGTAATTATGTCGGAATTGGTGCTGCTCCCGGTTAAGAGAAGGGAGCCGCCTATGAAGGATGCCGGCAGCATGGGCTATGTAGTTTTATCCCAAATGGCTGGTTGGGAGGACTCCCCCCGGGCCGGTTATCGCACCAGAATTTTGTTTCATAATCAAAGCTACTTAGACGTTCTAACCTCTCAAGCAACATTCAGAAAAAGAATTGCAGAAGCTGAACAATTATTGGGAGATTATCATAGAAGACATCAACTATATCAAAGTGCTCCGGGTTTTCCGGTGGGGTATGGTTGGCCTTCCGACGGACATGCATGGGCAATGATTCGGGAAAAGAATCCAGTTAGCAGATTTCGTGGATTTTATTAAAGGAATTTGGTCTTGGGAGGAGAATATTTGATGGGTAAGGAAAGAGGGGGATTTAACAATGATCAAACGTAGAAACAAAGTTCTGAAAACATTATTTCTTTTGATCCTTTTTCTATCCATCATTCCCGGGGCCTTAGTTTATGCCGATCAGGCAGTCCCCTTGGAAGAAATCAAGGAATTGATCAGAGAGAATTATGCCGGAGAATTCAGTGAGCAGGTTCTGGACGCCGACACTGTGGAAAAACTATTTGTCGAGCTGGGGGACCTACATAGTACTTATATGAGTCCTAAGGAGTTTGAGGATTTTAAAATTGCTTCCTCCCAAGAGTATGCCGGCGTAGGCATGCAGCTGGTTTTGAAGGGAGATTATTTAGAGGTAACTGTGGTTTTCCCTAACACCCCTGCGGAAAGAGCAGGAGTTAAACCCGGGGATTTGGTTTATTCAATTGATGGCGAATCCATGAAGGGTCTTAGTCAGGATGAGATTGTTAATTTAATCAGGGGGCCGGCAGGTACAACGGTCTTGATCGGGTTTTTAAGAGAGGGCCATGATGAGGTTTTGCTTTTTAGTATGACTAGGGCAAATATTCATCTTGAAGTTCTAGAATCGCAAATGTTGGAGCCGGGAATCGGGTATATTTCCTTGTCAAATTTTACCCCCACCAGCGGGGCGGAGTTCAGGCAAATGCTTTTTGATTTAAAATTCAACGGTGCCAAGGGTTTGGTGTTTGATTTAAGACAAAATGGCGGTGGTTATTTAACTGCTGCTTTAGATATCGGTTCCCTTTTCGTTGGCATTGGGGATCCTTTGTTACATGTGGTAGATGGGGACGGTGATAAGACTACTTACCAATCCTTGACAGTGGCCATTGGTTTGCCGACAGTAGTTTTGGTGGATGAGGACAGTGCCAGTGCCTCGGAAATTGTGGCAGGTATCATTAGGGATAGCGGGGCAGGCTGGTTGGTTGGCAATACTACCTTTGGCAAGGCTTCGGTTCAGACTCTTTTTCCCCTTTCCGACGGTGGTGCGGTTAAGTTGACAACAGCCCGTTATTTAACCCCCAGTGAATACGATTTAAACGGGGTGGGTTTGGTTCCGGATAAAATAGTTGAAGCTAAGGATCAGCAATTGGCAGGGGCTTTGGCTTTTTTGAAAGAGGAATTAGCCAAAATGCCGGCTAAATATGCCGGTGTCTTTCAATTGAGTCCTCAGGGTGTTTTCTGGAATGGTGAACAGGTAGCCTTAGACCCGGCACCATTTTATGAAGGCGGGCATTTTATGATGCCCATTCGCTCCGTGGGTGAAATTTTTAGCTTAAATATTTACTGGGATGAAACAAAAAACCAGGTGAGGGCGTCAAATGAGGAAAGGATAATTTTGCTGACTCCGGGGGTGAAGGAAGTCTCTTTTAATGGACAAGTGCAACCATTATCAACAGCACCTGTCATCAATAATGAACGAATGTATTTATCGGCAAGGGCTTTGGCCGAGCTGCTTGAGGCAGAGCTGGAATATGACGAATCAACCAACACAGTTACCATCATTAAGAAGTAAAAAGTAGAAGGCTTTTAGCTTTCGGCTTTACGCCATTAAAAAAAGGGGGAAGAAAATTGCGAATAAAGGGTAAAAAGACAATTGTACTAGCTATTGTCACTGTTTTTTTGCTAGGTCTGGCATCATCGGCCGGGGCAACGCCTTTTAAGGATATGGATGGCCACTGGGCGGATAAGGATGTCAGCAGAATGTATGCTAAGGGCATAGTTGCCGGCTATGGGGAGGAATATCGTCCTAATGAGAATATCAACAGGGAACAAGCCATTGTGATGTTGATCAGAGCCATGGGCCTGACCGGTGAAGCAACCGGCCTGACACTTCCTGCTAATTTTTCTAATCCCCAGTCGGTTACTCAGGATTTTAGACCGATAATAACCTTAGCAATCAACAAAAAGATTTTGTCTACAACGGATATATTTGATTTTCGTCCGAAAGAGTCAATTAAAAGACATGAGATTGCAGTTTTTATTGCTAGGGCAATGGGCTTTGAAGGCGGAACCGGCAGTGTCTTGACCTTTGTTGATGCAAAGGAAATAAATGACTTGGCACCTTATGCCGCTCCTTTTATCTCCTATGTTAATAAGGAAGGCATTATGGTAGGAGATGTGGAAAATAGGTTTAAGCCCGCCAATGAGGTAACTAGGGCAGAGATGGCAACGATGCTGACCAGAATAGATAACAAGTTAAAAAGGGTCACAGCAAACACAATTAAGGGCGAGGTTTTCAGTCCTTCCAGCAGTTCTGTCTTAGTGAAGGATGCAGATGAGCAAATCATCACCTTGGTTTTAGATGCCAAGGCGGATATTTTTAAAGATAATAACAGGGTTGGGATCTCCGGGTTGGTAAAGGGAGATAAGCTGGAGGCCATTAAGAATGCCCAGGGGCAGGTGGTCTACTTGGAAGTGATACCGGCAGATAAATTTACTTATGACCGAAGAACGGTAACGGGCACGATTGATAAAATAATGTTGGGTTCTCCTGTTGTGTTCACTGTAAACACCAGTTTGGGCCTAACAAATTACAGTTTAAAATCTAATGCCAAAATAACGGTGGACGGCTTGGCTGCTCAAGTAACCGATGTTTTGCCGGGGCAAAAGGTTACCTTAGTGGTGGAAGGCAATGATATAGTGGAACTTGACGGCGAAAACGCCGAAAGAGAGGTCAGAGGAGAAATTCGAGCTGTTACCTTTGGTTTCTTCCCCAGTATTACTATTCAGGATGAGGGAAGCAGCCCGGTCACCTATTCTTTAAACAATCAGGTTAGAATAGAGATGGATGGTAGGGTATCGGACGGTCAGGACCTGGCTATCGGGCAACAGGTCAGGGCTATGGTGGTGGGTACGGAAATAACCAGATTATGGGCCAGCAGTTTTGTAGATGAAGTTAAAGGTAATTTTATAAGGTTGGATTTTTTCCCCAAGGAAGTAATAGTCCTGAGAGTGGAAGTGGCAAAGGGCGTTTGGGAGGAGCAATCTTTTGAGGTAGCGGAGAATGCAACTGTCCGCAGGGATCGCAGAGTTGCCGCTTTACGAGACCTGAGAAAAGGGGATGTGCTTGAAATTGATCTTAAAAATAACCGAGCCGTATCAATCTATGCAGAAAAACTGATTATGGATACGGAAGGCAGGATAGTTTCTATCACATTATCCAGAACACCCCTTTTAACAATTATGGATAGCAGCGGCCAGGAGTGGCAGTTTGAAGTTGCCCCGGATGCTAAGCTAAGAAAAGAGCGGGATAATATTGCCGTTACGGATCTTCGTATTGATGATTATGTTTCCATTAGGGTTGAAGGGGAAAGTATTGTCAGTTTGCAAGCCGAAAATAGAATGGTGAAGGATTACTTGATTGGGGTTGTAGACAGAGTTACCCGGGATTCCCAAGTTATCAGTTTGGAAATTATCGGGGGTAATGCTCAGGGAGTGGGAGTCTACACTGACCGCTATACCAGGTTCATTAAATTCGGCAATGATATCCGTTTGCAGGATTTGGCGGTAGGGGATGTAATTTTTGTTTTAGGTAAGACTGAGGGCTACACTTTTGCGGCAGAAACGGTGGTAGTAATTAGTGCGGCAGAATAAGGGGAGATCCTCCCCACATATAAGGGCGGGGTTTAGCCCCGCCCGAAAGCGGACGCTACTCATCCTGTAAGCTGCGGTTGGAAGGCGGGCGCAAAATACATTATCAAGCGGAAAAGAACAGACGGAGAGCTGTTCTTTTTTATGTTGTTTTCTTGTAAAAAATAGATTGACAAAGGTCTACTGATGAATGATATAATGCAATTGTGTAACTGACCGACCGGTCAGTTTTGAACAAAGGGAGATGAAAAGCAGAAAGGATGGAAATAAATGAAGTTTAAAAATAGTTTGATATTAATAGCAATCCTGGCATTTGCTTTAGCCTTGGGGGGCTGTGGAAGCAGTGGGGAAGAAAATCAAGGGGTGAGATCTCTGCCAGTTGAGGTCCAAAAAGTGGAGTTGGGCTCCGTTTTTATTAAGGATTTGGTTACAGGTAGTTTAACCCCCGTGGCGGATGTGCCCCTTATACCAAAACTAGGCGGAAAGATAGAACAAATAGCTGTTCAGGTGGGCCAATCGGTCCGGGAGGGAGACCTTTTAATTCAGCTAGAAACTACGGACATAATTGCACAGTTAAGGCAGGCAGAGGCGGCCTTGGAGGCTGCAAAAACCGGTTATACCAATGCAGAGGCTCAAATACCTGCCAACCTTAAAATGGCAGAGGTTAATTATGAAAACGCCAAAACTACCTATGAGAGTTTGGAACAGCTTTTTTTGGAGGGTGGCATTTCCAAACAGCAGTTTGAGGGGGCAAAAGCCCAATTGGATGTAGCCAAGGCCCAATTGGATAACGCTAGGAACGCTCCTTTACAGTTGGAAACCGTTAAAGCCCAGGTTAAACAAGCTCAGGCGGCATATGATGCGGTCAAAGCTCAATTGGATAATGCGGCCATTAGGGCTCCGATTACCGGGACCGTTACAATGTTAGAAAATGAAGTGGGCCATATGGTGGGGCCTGGCATGCCTATTGCTTCGGTGGCTCAACTGGATCCCATGCTGGGAATTTTTAATCTGACAGAGTCCCAGGTAAATAAGCTTGCTATTGGTGATGAAGTGGAGATCTATATTAGTGCTATGGGAAAGACTCCCTTTGTAGGGACAGTTATTGAAGTGGCACCGGTGGCAGACCCCAGAACGAGGGGCTATAAAATGAAGGCAAAGCTACCTAATGAGAACGGGAGCCTAAGAAGCGGGATGACCGCCCAGGTGGGTTTTGTTCTGGATGGTATTGAAGACAGCATTGTGGTGCCCTTGCAGAGTATTGTTACTAAAGGGAATCGCCAAAATATCTACTTAGTGGAAGGGGAACAAGCCCGGGAATGTCCGGTGGAGATTTTACTGCAAGATAACACTATGGCGGCTATTTCCGGCGAAGTAAAGCCCGGTGATCAAATTGTGATTCAAGGCCAAACATTATTGCAGGATGGAAGTTCTGTTAAAGTGGTTTCCCAAGGAGGCAAATAATGAGTTTACCGAAGCTTTCAGTTAATCGCCCCATTGGGATTACCATGCTGATTTTAATCATCCTGATGTTGGGCTTCGTATCCTTTACAAACTTATCCATAGATCTTTTTCCTGAGCTGAAATTTCCCATCGCGGTAGTTTATACGGAATATCCCGGTGCCGGACCCGGTGAAGTAGAAAACCTGATTTCAAGACCCCTGGAGCAGATGGTGGGCTCCGTCAGGGGCCTTAAGGGGATGGAATCCCATTCTTCGGTGGGTTCTTCAATTGTATTGGTGGAATTTGGCTGGGGAGTGGATATGAACCAGGCTACCATTGATTTAAAAGAACAGATTGATTTAATGAAGGGCTATTTGCCGGCAGAGGCCAAAAATCCGCTGGTGATTAAAATGGACCCCAATGTGCTGCCCATTATGCAGTTGGTGGCTACCGGGGATCTGCCCTTAAAGGATTTAAAAACTATTTTGGAAGACAAGGTGATTCCTCGTTTTGAAAGAATTGAGGGGGTCGCTTCCATCACCCTGTCCGGGGGTGAGACAAGGGAAATTAGAATAGAGGTAGACCCGGCAAAACTCAGTTATTATGGATTAACCTTGCCCCAGCTCCTGCAAGCCTTTCAGGGGGATAATCTCAATCTTTCCGGCGGTGTAGCCGATATGGGCGGTCAAGAAATTTTGCTGCAAATCCGAGGGGAATATCAAAACCTAGAGGAGTTGTCCAATGTTTCCTTAATGACTCCCTTGGGTACCACCGTTCGCTTAAAGGATTTGGGCCGGGTTGTAGACGGCTTTCAAGAAACAGATAAAATAAGCAGATTAAACGGTTTGGACAGTATCGGTTTGGATATTAGAAAGCAGACGGATGCCAATACGGTGAAGGTGTCCAAGGAAATAAGGGAAGCGGCAAAAGAGCTGCAGGCTGAATTGTTCGGCAAGGTTAATTTGACGACCCTGTGGGATCAGGCGGATTATATTGAGTGGACTATTAAAAACATGACTATTAGCATGCTTCAAGGTGCTTTGTTGGCCCTGCTGATTCTATACTTATTTTTGCGCAATTTCCGGACTACTTTGGTAATTGCCATTTCCATGCCAATTTCCATTATTGCCACATTTACTATGGTTTATTTTGGTGGCATCAGTTTAAACCTCATGTCCCTAGGCGGATTAGCCTTGGGGGTGGGTATGATGGTAGACAATTCGATTGTTATTTTAGAAAATATTTTCCGTCATCGGGAGTTGGGTATAGAAAATAAGGAAGCGGCCATAGCCGGGGCAAACGAGGTTACCTCCGCCATTACTGCTTCTACTTTAACTACCATTGCGGTATTTTTCCCCATCGTCTTTGTGGATGGAATAGGTTCCCAGTTATTTAGAGAGCTGGCCCTAACGGTTTCTTTTTCCTTGGCTGCCTCTTTGCTGGTGGCTTTGACCTTGGTTCCTATGCTATCGTCCAAATTGCTTAAAATAATCCCGGTGGACAGCAATGGGGTTTCCAACGGAGCAAAGCTGGATAAGAGCTCCAAAAGATATTGGCTAATGGCCAAATGGGGTCAACTGCTGCAGAAAATTGATGACAGTTACGAAAAATTATTGGTGCTATCCCTCAAAAAGAGGGGAAGGGTGGTTTTGCTGGTTGGCTTTTTGGTTTTAGTCAGTGCCGGCATTGCCTACTTGGTGGGAGCGGAGTTTATTCCCGCTATGGATGAGGGTTCAGCCCAAATCAGCATTGCTCTACCTCATGGCTCAAAGTTGGAAGAAACAGAAAAGGTGGCCCAAAGGGTAGAGGCAATTTTAGCTGATATTCCAGAAATAGAAACGGTCTTCACCAGTATCGGTTCAGGCGGGGGCGGATTAACAAGTGCCATGGGAGGCGGTTCAACCAGAATGGCCGATATTGATATTATGATGACCGGGCTGAAGGATAGAAAAAGAAAGGCCTGGGATGTAGCAGATGAAATCCGCTTAAAAACCAACGACATTGCCGGTGCCGAGATCAACGTATCTGCCGGGGATGCTGTGGGTAGTATGGGTTTTTCCATGTCCGGGCTATTGGTGCGGGTCGAAGGTGATGACCTGGAGGTTTTAAGAGAAATAGCGGCCCAGGTAAAGGAATTGGTAGTCAGTGTTGAAGGTACCAGGGAGGTAGAGATTACCGGGGAATCCGGCCGGCCTGAATTATTAATTCTTGTCAACCGGGATAAGGCGGCCAGTTACGGGCTTTCCCAAGCACAAATTGTTTCTACCATCAGGACTGCCATGCAGGGTCAAACGGTTACCAGGTTTAGGGATGCCGGTGAAGAAGTAGATGTGAAGGTTATTTTTCCTAAGGATAGCAGGATGACTGTTTCTGATTTAAAAAGTATTGAGATGTTAACACCCTTGGGCTTTAAAGTGGCTTTAAATGAAGTGGCGGATTTTGAAATGGTGCAAGGTCCTACGGATATTTCCCGTAAGGATCAGGTTCGTTATGTATCTATCAGCTCTCAACTGGTGGATCGGGATTTAAATAGTGCCATTAAGGATATTCAGGCTTTATTGGATAAGCAGCTCAGTCTGCCGGATGGGTACAGGGTGAGTCTGACCGGTGCAGCGGAAGAAATGAATAAGGCCTTCGGCAGTTTAACCAACACTTTGATTATGGCTATTTTCCTGGTGTATATGATTATGGCGGCTCAGTTTGAATCCCTTTTGCATCCATTTATCATTATGTTTTCCATGCCGGTAACTATAATCGGCGTTGTGCTGGGATTAGTTTTGACCGGGAGCACTCTGAATGTGATCTCCTTTATCGGAATCGTAATGCTGGCGGGAATTGTAGTTAATAACGGAATCGTGCTGGTGGATTATATTAATATTTTGCGCAGCAGGGGAATGGAAACAACGAAGGCCATTATTGAGGGAGGTAAAACCAGACTGCGTCCTATTTTGATGACTGCTTTAACTACTATTTTAGCCATGCTACCGTTGATGTTTGCTTCCGGCGAGGGCAGCGAGGCAGGGGGTCCTCTGGCTTCGGTTATTGTGGGGGGCTTGACTACCTCTACCTTTTTAACCTTGATCTTGGTACCGGTGATTTACAGTATTTTTGAGGATTGGGCTGAAAAATTGAAGGCTAAAAAGCTGAAGGCTAAAAGCTAAAAGCGCAAAGCCTAAAACCCCACTTCGATGTCATTGCAAGGAGCGCAGCGACGGGGCGTTCAAGAGGCTAGAGGCCGGAGGCAGGAAGCAGGAAACCCACATCAATGTCATTGCGAGGGGCGCAGCGACGGGGCAATCTCGTCTGTAGGTCACCGCGAGAAGTACAGCAATACAATATGTTACTAACAACCCACGCACAATCGAAAACAACAACAACAAAACTAAAATAAAGGGAGGAAAGAACCCAATGTCAAAAAGGCCTATAATGTTATCAGTACTGCTTATATTTACCCTCAGTTTATTTTTCGGGGGCAACCCGGCTTTTGCTCTTGGTGAAAGGCCTGAGGACCTATATGTTCACGGAACAGGAAAGCCCATTCCCCCCGGGGAGCTTACCGGGGAAAAGCAGGTGAAGGAAGGTGAAGAGGGAGAAGATGTAGAAACTCCCGAGCCTGTGGTAAAGGAATTGAGTTTGGAGCAAGCCATAGAAATTGCTTTAAAGAACAATTTTGAGATGGCCTTGAACCAAATAGCCGTTGCCAAGGCTAAGGTTTCCTTGGAGGAGGCTAAGGATAGGGCGGAGCAAGCTAGGGAGGCGGAGGAAAATCAAGGTGATATCGGTTTTGGGGGTGATACGCCGGGGGATTATCCTGATGAACCCCCATCCTGGTGGCCTATCGGCTGGGAATGGCCTCCCGAAGGGGATATTGGTGAAATTGAAAAGACCATTAATGATGCCTTGATGGGTATTATGGCCTCCATGCAGCCCAGCAGTTTGGATTTGGCCAGGGGTATCCATGTAGGTCCCAGAGCAGCTCAAATGAATGTCACCATTTCCAAAATGGGTGCGGATTTTGCTGACAAGGTCTTACGCTTGACTGTAGAAAATGCCTACTACGATGTTTTAAAAGCTCAAGGGGAACTGGCTAATAAAAAGGGTAGTTTGGAAAGAGCCGGGGAGCAACTGCGTTTGGCGGAAATCAGCTATGGTGTGGGCCTGGTGGCTAAAAGTGATGTGATGGGTGCCCAAGTGGGCTTGACTAACGCGGAGGTGCAATTGTTGTCGGCGGAAAACAAACTGGCTACCGCCATGATGTCCTTGGCCCAGGCCTTGGGGGAGGAGATAAACAACCGGTATGTGTTAACAGACCAATTTACTTATGAACCCGCGGAAGAAATAGATGAAAACGCCTATCTGGAAGAAAGAATGAAGACTGATTTAGCCGTAATGGCTTATAGAGAAGGATTTTTAGTGGCTCAGGTTGACCTGGACCAGGTGGCAAAAATTTACTCTCCCAATGTGTGGACCTACCAAAAGTCCAAATTGGAAAGAGATGATGCCTATTTAAACTACCTGAAGGCCAAAAAGAATTTAGAGGTTAATGTGCGGCAGGCGTTTTTAAATCTCAAAACTGCGGAGAAAGCCTACGGTTTATTGGAGGAAAGTGTGGACTATGCCAAGGAAAATGCGCGTTTAGCCGCCCTCCGCTATGAAGCAGGCCTGGGGACACGCTTGGAGATGGAAATGGCCAATGACCAGCTAAGCGAAACTGAAACCCAGTGTTTAGCAATGCTCTACAATTATAATCTGGCTAAAACTCAAATCCGCTACGGAATCTTCCCCGGTGCTGCCGGGGGAGCAGGGATGGATGGGGCTGGTGTCTGATGTTTGAAGGAACTGATAGAAAGAAGCAAATATTAGATGCGGCGACCAAACTTTTTGCTGAAAAGGGCTTTCATCACACCACTGTGGGGGAAATTGCCAATTTTGCCGGGGTGGGTAAGGGGACGGTTTATGAATACTTCCCCAGCAAAAAGGATGTTTTAAAGGAGCTATTGGCAGCAGCCATCGAATACTATTTTGGTTTGTTTCCTAGTAAGGTGGCAGGGAACTTGAAGCTGAAAGAGAAATTGCATTTAATGACCAGTCTGCACTTTTGGTTCTTTTTGGAGCATAGGGATATAGCCAGGGTGGTTTTGTATGAGCATCGGCAGATAACAGAGGATTTGGAACCGATTATGGTGAAAAAAGAGCAGGAAAGGATTAGCTATGTGGCGGCAATATTGGAAGAAGGGTCGAGCCGGGGAGAAATCCGGCCGGTAGATTGTCAGCTGGCTGCGCGGGTTATTTCCGGTGCCCTCTGGAATATGGGGATGGATTTAGTCCTCTCCCCCTCGGTTTATGATGGGGATGAACTGATTAACGGAGTGGTGGATATTCTTTGGTCCGGACTGAAAAGTTGAAAACTGTGGAACTAAATATAAATATTTGCGTCTAAATATGGATGAGTTTAGTTTTAGCAAGATTTAACAGGTTGTCAGTGGGAAAGAGGGGATCTTGATGGGGATAAGGACAAAAAAATTGATTGGCGGTCTACTGATTCTTTGTCTTTTCTTAAGCACCTCCCTTCCTGCTTTTGCTTTTACCGATTTAAAAGAACACTGGGCTTTAGAGGATATAGAGCTATTAACTGCCGTGGGTATAATTGGCGGCTATCCGGACAACACTTTTAAGGCTGATCAGGGGATTAGCAGGTCAGAGCTGGTTAGGCTTTTGGTCTCTGCCCTCAATATGGATGATCAGTCTTGGTCCTTGGAAGGCAGCTCCAGCTTATTCAGGGATGTTCCTTTGGATCATTGGGCCAGGGGCTACATACAATTGGCCTGGGAATTGGGAATAGTTACGGGCTACAAGGATGGCAGCTTCAGACCCGAGCAAATGGTCACCAGGGCAGAGATGGTGGTAATGCTTTTAAGAACTCTCAATTACACGGGGCAGCAGCGGTTTGAGCTTGATTTTAAGGATGAACTGCCGGAATGGGCAGCAGATGATATTTTATTAGCCGCTAAAATGGGTTTAGTGGAAGGCTTCTCCGATCAGACCTTTAGAGCAGATGAATTTGTGACCAGAGCCCAGGCGGTGGTCTTTATCAACCGCTTGTTAGGGGAACGGGGAAGCAAATACCATTTGTACGGTAATGTGCTGGAAATCAAGGAGCAGGAGTTGGTAGTCGAGCTGGATGGAATCAGCAAGACCTTACCTTTGGATTCAAAGGCGGTTTTTTATGGCGAGCAAAAGATAGAAAACCTCCGGCGGGCAGTAGTCAGGTTGCCGGCTACCGCTTATTTGGCTTTTGACCAAGAGGGGAAGATAGTTTTTGTCAAGTTTTTTACCCTGACAATGGAAAACCCCGTTTCTCTATCAGTTAACTATAAAGAGCAAAGGGATGTAGCTGAAACAGGAACCAAAAAGCTGGTTTATATGGAGGAGCGTTTAGAAGACGATTTCAGTCTAGCGACAAGCAATCCGGACCCGGCGGCCAGTTTGGAAATCAGCAAAGAGGCTATGGGCATTCCTACCTTGAGGCGGGAAACAGGAGCCACCGGGGAGGGCCAGGTGATTGCTATTATTGATAGCGGTGCCGATCCCGGTCATCCTGATTTACAGTGGGTTCAAGGCGGAGAGGACAAAATATTGGCTTGGCACAATTTTACCGATGAAGGCAAGGTTGCTTTAACGGGGCAAATTTCTGCGGGCACCAATATTTTAAGATTCGAAAACGAAAGCTATCGCTTGCCTGCTTTGAAGTCCGTCAGCGGTGTATTGCGTTACGGCTTTCTAAGTGAAGAGGAGCAAAAGGTAGATTTTAATTTAAACGGTAAGTTGGAGGACCGGTTTTTAGTGGTGGCGGCGGATACCGAAAAGGCCGGTGTTTATGATGCCCTGGTGATTGATACTCTGGCAAAAGGCGATTTAACCGAGGAAGCGATTATCAAGGTTTTTTCTAAAAACAAGGAACACCTTACCTTTACAGGCCCTTATCAGAACCGATTTAATTTAATAGTCAGCCACTTTTCCCCTTCGGGGGATCAGGTTTGGCTCGGTTACGATCAGTTGGGGCATGGAACCCAAGTTGCCGGGGTGGCAGGTGCCAATGGTAAAATTCAGGGGGTTGCCCCTAATGCCCAACTTTTAATTGCTAAGGTTTTAAACGAGGACGGCACCGCGGAGTGGGAGCAGCTGGCGGAAGGGATTCGCTGGGCGGCAGCGGAGGGCGCAGGTATTATCAACCTCAGCTTGGGCTATTATCGGGACGAATCCTCCGGCAATAATACCTTGACTAAGCTGGTGGATGACTTATCTGAGGAAGGTATTATTTTCACCATTGCTGCAGGCAATGAAGGTCCGGGAATCGGTACCTTGGCTACCCCGGGCAATGCCAAGAGCGCCATTAGCATTGGTGCCTACATAACCCCGGAGATGTGGAAAAATGACTACGGCTACGAAGTGAAATCTCCTACCCCCTGGTACTTCAGCTCAGCAGGGCCGAGACAGGACGGATTGATGGTACCCGTTATCGTGGCTCCCGGCAGCGCTGTTTCTCTTTGGCCCTTGGCGTCAGGGAATGGCTACCGCCTGGGGGAAGGCACCAGTATTGCGGCCCCCCACGTGGCAGGGGCGGTGGCCCTATTACGGCAGAGCAGCAGGAATGCCGGTATAGAGCTAAACGCTAAGAATCTGTTGCAGGCCCTGTCTAATAGCGGGGGGACTTTGCCGGGGATTAGCAGCGCAGAAATCGGCTATGGTACCTTTGATGCCGGTCGCACCTGGAGGCAACTGCAAAGACAGCAGCCCATTTATCCTTTGAGGGGTTATGCCTATAACAGGCGCCTGGGTTACGGTGAGGGGCTATTTTCCAGGGAGATAATGCCCGGGGATGTGCCCTTTTATCTGGTTAATCAGGGGCAGGAGGATAAGCTGCTTTTTTGGAATTCTTCTGCCGATTGGCTAAAACCCCTGTTTAAGATGACCACTATTCCTGCCGGCAAACAAAGGGAGCTACCGGTGGAATATGTACTGCCCGAGGAACCGGGCATTTACACTGGCTGGCTGGAGGGCAAGTTTCTGATCTCCCAGACACCGGATATCCGCCTAATGACCACTGTTATCAAGCCTTATTTGCTTCACGAGCTGAATATTTACAGACAGGAGTTCAGCCGAGATTTGGCGGCAGGGCAATACGAACGCTATTTTTTGAAGGTGCCGGAGGGTGCTGAAGCCTTGCAGTTATCTTTAGCGGCAGGAAAGGCTTCCGATGGTTCCTATCAGGGCAGGGTGCGCTTTCATGTAAATAAACCGGATGGCTCCCCCTATGGGATGAGTGACTGGACGGGTTTGACACCCAACGGGATAAAAAGCCAGGAATGGTCCAATTTAATCATTGAGCGGCCGGAAGCAGGGGTTTGGGAGGTTATAGTTTACAGCTCCGCCTCTTTATCTAATTATGGCCGGGAATACTCTCGCTACCGCCTGATTGCTCAAGCCTTTGGGGTGGATCAGCAACAGGACGGCAAAACGAGATTTCCTTACCTGGTGAGTGTGGTGCCGAAGGAGTTGTTGCCTGGTCAACCCAATTATGTCACCCTTCATGTCAGGGATAAAGATAATTTTAAGCCGATTACGGGTATTATTACAATTAATGGACAGCTGTATCAAGTTAAAAAAGGTCAAACTACCTTAATAGTGGTGCCCACCGATGGAAAATACAATTTAAATGTTGAGTCCTAGACGATGGCTTTTAATTGCCATCGTCCCTTTTGGTCTTGGAACTTTCTTGCATGGGTAGGATTGTTTCTGATAAAATAAGGCAGGGGGTAAAACTAAGGGCCCCGGGGGGCTTTGGTAGGTAATCGTTGGGCGGGTGTTTGGTAGTGGTCTAGCGATGGCAAGCAGTTGCTTTGCATGAGATTCTTCGCTATGCTCAGAATGACATTTGAGTAGGTTACCTACATTGGTGTCATTGCGAGGAGCGTTAGCGACGTGGCAATTTAGACCCTAAGGCAGTGCATGCAAAGGTTCTTTCTGCCTTCTACTTTCCACGGACCCCAAAGAAATACCCCAAAGCCTTTCAGCTTTCAGCTTTCAAGGGAAGGAAGAATGTGATGAAAAATAAGCCGCTGGGAATTTTATTAACTGTTTTGATAGCCTTGGGTATTTTTATCTCCCTGGATTTAAGCTTGGGTAGGATCAAAGTTGAACGCAGTAATAAACAGCTTGAGTTGGCTGTAGAATACGGTGAAGTAAAAAGGATTTCCCGCTGGTCGGGCTTAACAGTTGCCGGGATGATGGATAAGCTAGCAGAAAGGGGGGCCACAGGAATCCTTTTTAAAGAGGAGTCCAACCCGGAGTTAGCTGAAGGTGATGTTTGGATTCGCTCGGGTGGAGAATTATTGGCAGAAGGAGTTATTGCCCCAGAAAGGGCTGACAGCATAGACAGAAGCAAGACCTATTTAGTGACTGACAACGAAGGCAAGGGCCAAAGAATATGGGAACAATTAAAGGCAAAAGCTCCTCAGGCGGAGTTTTTGGAAATAGGAGATCTCTATATAATATCCTCCGGCCTTGGTCCGGGAGAGCTAAAAAACCTAGGTCTGGGTTTTGATCAAGCTGGCATCCAAGCGGCAAGGGAGGCGGGGTTAAACATCTTGCTTCAGCTTCAAAGCTGGCCCCAAGCTACTTCGGCAGGGGTTTCGACGGTTTTTAAAAGTGCCATTGAAACAGAGGGCTTAACTGCACTTCTTTTTAACGATCGGGTTTTACCCGGTTATCCCGGTTCATTGGAGACCATCTTGTTGGAACTCAATGACAGCGAGATCCCCTTAGGCATTATCGAGTTTATGCCCCAGCAGGGTCTGGCTCAATTGGTGCAAAATTTAAATAAAAGGGCGGTGCGGCTCCATGCCATTAGCGAAGGCGAAATGGCCAAGTTGACTCCCCAAAAGGCTATTGATCGTTTTTCCTTAGCTGCTGCGGAAAGAAATAACAGAATTTTATTGATTAGGTTCTTTTCTCCTGCCACAGCGGGGAATTGGGCGGAGTATAATTTAAAATTTTTGCAGGATTTAAGAGACAAACTAGAGAAGGAAGGGTTTACCTTTGGCAAAGCCGAGCCGTTTCAAAGCTTGCCCACTTCCAGAATTAAGTTGTTTTTTCTGGGAGCCGGTGTTTTGGCGGGGGCGGTTCTTCTACTGGAAAAGTTCCTAAGTGCCCGCCTTAGCTGGATTCTGGGAGGGGCGGCTTTATTGATTTGGTTGGGAATGTTAATAGGTGGCTTTACTAATTTTGGCCGAACGGGAATGGCCTTGGGAGCAGTGGTAATTTTCCCTAGCCTGGCTTTGATTAATAATTTAAGGACGGGGGGAAAAAGTCTGGTAGGCAGTCTAAAACTCCTGCTGAAGACCTCGGTCTTCTCTCTAATTGGCGCGGTTTTAATGATCGGCCTACTGACGGATACTAGTTTTATGCTAAAGCTGCAGGAATTTAGGGGTGTTAAGGTAGCTCATGTTTTGCCCTTAATTTTAGTGGTGGTTTTTTGTTTTTTATGGCAGGAAAGGGAAAATTGGCCCTACACTTTGACCAGACTTTGGAATAGCAAGATTTCTGTTGGCTGGGCCTTTTTAGGAGTGGTGTTAGCCCTGGGTCTTTTAATCTATGTTTCCAGAACAGGGAATGAGTCGGCGGCAGTCAGCGGTTTGGAGCTGGAGTTGAGAAATCTGCTGGATAAACTGCTAGTGGTGCGTCCGCGTACGAAGGAGTTCTTAATCGGGCACCCGTTGCTGATGCTGGTTTTTTATCTGGGTTACCAACATAAATACTTACCCCTATTGGTGTTGGGTGCCATTGGACAAGTTTCCTTGGTCAATACCTTTGCTCATTTGCATACGCCTTTGTTGATTTCCGTTTTTAGATCGGTTAACGGTTTGTGGCTGGGTGCCCTTTTGGGAGTTGCGGTTATTTTTGCTTATCAATGGGCTGTAAAATTGAAGGAGCGGGTGGAGGATGGACTCTAAATTAGTGATAGTTGGCTATTACGGCTTTAATAATATTGGAGATGAGGCTGTTCTGTACAGCATGTTGAGGACTCTTCGCTCGATGCGGGGGGATTTGAAAATCACGGTGTTGTCCAATGAGCCGGAAAAAACCTCTAAGGTTTATGGTGTGCAGGCGGCCAATCGTTTTAGACTGAAAGAGGTTGTTAAAACCATCAGCCAAGGTAGTTTAATAATTTTGGGCGGGGGAAGTCTTTTTCAGGATATCACCAGCCAAAAAAGTCTATTCTACTACTCCGGAATAGTGTTATTAGCAAAATTACTCAGAAAAAAAGTTTTTTTCTATAACCAGGGGGTGGGCCCCGTCACCAGGAATCTAAGCAAAAGGCTGCTTAAATGGGTTTTTAATAAAGTTGATTTAATTACGGTCAGGGATGCTGCCTCCAAGGAGCTGCTGTTGGAAATAGGTGTGGCTGAACCGGAGATTTTAGTCAAAGCCGACGCGGTCTTGGGGATTTATGCTCAGGAAATGGAAAGGAAACAGGGCTTGAGGTATTTGGAGAAAAACGGGCTGGTCCTCGGGGAGAAGGATTCCCCCGTTATTGGTATTTCCGTCAGGGACTGGCGGGATTATCAGGGATATAAAAAAGCACTGGCTTTTGTAGGTGATGAGCTGGTTAAGAAGGGTTATCAGGTGGTGTTTTTGCCCTTTCATTTTCCCGATGATATCGCTCCTTCCAGAGAAATAGCCAACCTGATGAAAGAACAAGCTACGGTCATTAGGGATCAACTGGGAGTGGTGGAAATGCTGGGTGCTTTAAGTGGGCTTCAGTTGTTAATCGGTATGCGGCTCCACTCTTTAATTATGGCTAGCGTGATGGAAATTCCTGTGGTCGGTATCTCTTATGACCCGAAGGTGGATGCTTTTATGAAGCTTTTGGGCCAACCCTTGGCAGGTAGAGTGGAGACCTTGGACGGGGAGCTATTAATGAAGGAAGTTTGGCATATACTGTTAAAGAGGGACGAAGTTTTAGAAGGTTTAAGGGAAAGCCTTTCCGGAATGCGAATGGAAGCCAGGGACACAGCTCGTTTGGCTTTGGAAGTGGCGGGAACTGATCAGCCATTTTTGTCGTCTAAGGATTAAAACAACTGCAAGGGACTGATAAAATACTTTGATACATAAGTTAAAAAAATCGTTGGGAATAGTGTTAGCTTTTGGGGTTATGGCTTTAGGTATGCCTGATCGGGTTTTTGGTGAGGAAATTATTTTACCAAAAGCCGTATTTACTTTAGAGCAGGAGCAGGTGGTGGCGGAGGGAGTTCGCCAGCTTACATATCTTGGTTTACTGGCGGATGAGGAACCGATTAAAATTCAGGTCGTAGAGGCGGATTTAAGAAATCCGGAGGTTTCGGTGAAGCCTGTCGAAGCCCGGGAAGGCAATTATGGTAAGCGTGAAAGCGTCAGCTCCATGGGTGCCCGTTCCGGCGGAGTGGCTGCCATAAATGGCGGTTATTATAATACTACTGCGCCTTATGCTCCTATCGGCAGCGTGCTGATTGACGGCGAATTATTGGCGGAACAAGATTTGTTTCGAACTTCCTTAGGCTGGCTGGAGGACGGAACAATCCGACTGGGCTATTTTAATCCTAAAAATTATTTAGAGGACCCCTATTGGCAGGGGTTAAAGCATTTGTTAACAGCGGGTCCCCTTTTGGTAGAGGGGGGACGTCCGGTTTTTCAATATGCCCAGGAGGGCTTTTATGGCACATCGGAATCCAGACATCCCAGGTCTGCTGTGGGCCTAACTGCTGATGGTAAAATGCTGTTGGTTACCGTGGACGGCAGGCAGCCTGATGTAAGCTCGGGGGTAACTTTTGATGAGCTGATTTATTTGATGCTGGATTTAGGATCAAGGGGGGCTGTTTGCCTGGATGGTGGTGCTTCCACCACCGCCTGGGTTAACGGAGAAGTGATCAATCAATATAGCGGCGGCAGTCAGCGTGTAGTGGCTAACGGCATTGTGATACGTTCCGGCATTGCTGTTTTTATGGATGAGAAAAGAATTTATTACGATGTGCCCCCCAAGGTGCAAAACGGTCGCACCTTAGTGCCCTTACGTGCTTTGTTGGAGGGTTTGGGAGCCAAGGTGGACTGGATTCAAGAGACCCAAACCGTAGTCGCCACCAGGGCGGACCTGAAATTACAATTACCCTTGGGCAGTAAAAAAGCGTTGGTTAATGGGCAGGAGCGGGAGCTGGATGTGCCCGCCTTGGTAGAAAATGACCGCCTTTTGGTGCCGCTGCGTTTCGTAGGGGAGATTTTCGGTGCGCGGGTTGATTGGGATCCGGACAAAATTATTACTATCACCACCGGGAGGTAACACAATGAAGCGAAGATTTTGGCAAATAATAATAACCGTTTTTGTGGTTTTTGGGTTGATTCTTTCCCAGGCTGCTGCTGCAACTTCCCAGCGGGTAGTTTGGGAGTATTCCAATGTGGCTAACGAAAAAGCCTATTTTGGCTTTTTAACACCCACAGAAACAGGCACCTTGCTGGTTAGCAAAAACAGCTATCGGGATCCCAAGGTGCTGGAATTGAATGATCAGGGGGAAATTATCTGGGAATATGGCCCCATTCAGGCCAATAGCGCCTATTACCTAAAAAACGGCAACCTGTTAATTGCCGACAGCGGTGCCCCCGGCAACCCACAGAAACCGAGGGTAATTGAAGTCACTAAGGATAAGGAAGTAGTTTGGAGCTACGAATTGTCTAGTAGAGCCGATAGCCCCAGGCAGGCGACCGAATTGGCCGGCGGAAATATTTTGATAGTCGGCGGCGACAAGGTAATGGAGGTAAATAGATCGGGTAAGATAGTTTGGCAGTATCGAGAACTGCTTTATCCTAATTTTGCCCAAAGGCTTGATTCCGGCAACACTTTAATTGTTGACCGGGGCTTTTACGGCGGCAAGGTGTTGGAGGTTAATCCCCAGGGCAAGGTGGTTTGGAGCTACGGAAATTATGGTTCGCCTCAGAAGCGGGGTGAGCTTAACCGCCCTGTGTGGGCCAAGCGGCAGGCCGATGGAAGCACCTTAGTTGCTGATCGGGGGGCGGCGGTTTTATTAAAGGTAACAGCCGGAGAGGTTGAAACCGTCAATCAGTGGCTAGATGTGCTGAGGTCCGTTCCCGTGCAGGATTTGTGGGTGGCTCTACCGGATTTGGAAAATGAAGAAATATTGTTAAGTATAACCTTGACTAGCGGCCGCTCCGTAATTTGGCGGGCAGAAAAAGGGATTGAAACTTTGCTCAAGGGCAAGGAACATGTTTTTGCCACTCCCCCTATAGTTTTAGATGGGATCCTGTATGCAGGAGCAAGAGAAGTTATGGGATTAGTGGGGGCCAAGGTTAATTGGAAGGCCGAAACTAAGGAATTGGAACTAATCAGTGAAGATCAACATGCTTTGCTGCAAATAGACCAGGCGGAGGGTATGATAAACGGTAAGTCAATCACCATTTCCCCTCCAAGAATGCTGGGCAACACGGCAATTTTGCCCCTGGCTTTCGTTAAAGAGTACTTTGGCTTGGAATACAATTGGGATGCAGAAGGAAGGTTGTTGAAGATATTGTAGAAGTTGAAAGATTTTTGGGTGTTTTTTTAGGGTCAGCTGAAGGTGGAAAGTAGAAAGTAGAAGGTAGAAAGAACCTTTGCATGCACTGCCTTAGGGTCTAGATTGCCACGTCGCTAACGCTCCTCGCAATGACACCAATGTAGGTAACCTACTCAAACGTCATTCTGAGCATAGCGAAGAATCTCATGCATATAATCATGCAAAAAAACCCAAAAGAATCACATGCAAAACAACCGCTAGACCACCGCTAGACAACTACTAGACAACCGCTAGACCATTACTAGACAACCGCTAGACCACTGCTACATCACCCCCAAACTACTTGGAAGGGTTGAGATTGTTTGCTGCGAGCTACAATAGTTATTTTAATTTTGAATATGCTCAGCAAAGTGTTGGGCTTTGTAAGAGATGCGGTTATTGCAATGGAGTTTGGGGCCGGTGGAGTGACGGATGCCTACTTAGTCGCCTACACCTTGCCCTATGCTTTGCAGGCCGTCCTGGGTATGTCCTTTGTAACGGTTATCGTGCCGGTGCTGACCAGGTATTTAGTTAGAGGTGAGCAAGAGGAAGGGACCTTAGTAGCCTCCACAGTGGTTAACGGCACCGGAATTGTTCTCACCATATTAACCGTCATTGGGGTACTTCTTGCTCCCTGGCTGGTAAAGCTGTTGGCTCCAGGCTTTGGACAAGAGGAATTGACTTTAGCCGTTCGTTTGACCAGAATAATGTTTCCTTCCATTATTTTTATGGGACTGGGTTTAATGTTAACGGGGATACTTAATACCCATCAAATATTCGCCATCCCTGCTTTTGCTCCTTCCGTTGCTAATATTACGGTTATTTTAGCGGTGTTGTTGGTAGGGGGGAAATACAAAATAGATGGTTTGGCACTGGGCACCTTGGCTGGTTTTCTGGGGTTTTTGCTAATTCAACTGCCGGCGGTCAAAAGGCTGCCCCTCGGTTTAAAAAAGGTCTTTAATCGAAAGCATCCCGAGGTTAGAAGGCTAACCTTGGCAGTGCTGCCCGTTACCTTTGCGATTGCTGTAAATCAAATTAATCTAGCCATGAATCGTTATTTCGCTTCTTTTTCTCTGCCCCCGGGCAGCATAACGGCCTTGGATTATGCCAATCGGGTGATGAATTTGCCTTTGGGTATTTTTGCCGCCGCTGTAGCCACGGTTGCTTT
>JBBAFB010000003.1:0-49727 GCA_041655595.1 Bacillota bacterium | reverse complement strand
TAACAAGGAGTCGTTTTTTAAAAAAATAACATAAATAATCGAAAAAGGGGAGTGGCTTTTTGAACAGTAACTATGAATTACAAGATCAGGTCAAGGAAATTCACTTTAACTTGTAAAGAATCTTCTATTTAAAATTCTCACCTTGGTTACCACTAAAATGATTAAAGGCGGTATGTTGGGACAAAACACCTGTCCCCCTGTCCCTTTGTCCCCCTGTCCCTTTGCAAAAAGTGGCTAAATAGATAGAAATGATGGAAATTACATTATAGATATAGTAAGATAAAAAGAGAGAATTGGAAAATATTATTAGGTTCCCAACGCTTCGAAACTAGTACAAAAATTTTTAAAGGAGATGTAAGAATGAAAATATCAAGTAATATGGCGACCCTTTATAACAATTTAAGATCCTCATCCCTTGATACATTAAAAACCCAAAATGCAGCTGCAATGAGTAATAATTCTAGCCAAAAGGGGCAACCTTCAGCAGTCAATAATCAACCCAAGAGGGTATATTTTAAAACAGAAGACAGGCTCTTTTCCGGTGGAAACGGAACAGGACTGTCTTTTTATATCAAATACGCAGAAGGTTCAACTGATGATAACCCGGTGATGGTTGCCGAAGGCGTAGATGAAAATGGCATCGAATTTAAACAAACCATTAAAATCAATAAAATAAACCCACAAAATGCAACGATTATAGAAATGAGAGCCCTTGAGGCTTATTTAGATGTAGAAAAAGGAGGAGGACTTACTTCACTTCCCTTACCTATAGGTGCCTTAGGTTTTCATGACAGAAACAATTTTGTGGAGTTGTTCAAAAAAGAGATAAATGATATGAACTTGCTAAGACAAGATCAGGTTTCCCAGTTTTATTCCCAAAACATGAACAGATACTTAGATTTTTTAAGTAGGGGCAACTCGTGAAGCAGGCAAAAATATTGATACGGGGGGTGAAAATAAAATGCTTTCGGATTTAGGTCCCAATGAGCTGGTAAACATTTATATTCAAATAATACCTTTAATTGTGCTCATTTTATCCTTTTTTGCAATCAAGCTGGGTATAAAAAATGGCGTTAAAAAATTCAAAAATGAATTTAGGAAAGGAGATGTCTTAAAATAATGAGCAATCTAGTAATGATGGCAATTTTGTTCTTAATTCCGCTTGGAGCTTTAGTAATAATTTATTTGATTACAAGGTATGCCGTTTATAATTTATTAGTTGCGTTAAAGAAAGAAGATTTACTTAATGGCAAGGCTTTATGATACAGGGGGACATTTTCGCTGTATCATTTAGTTCCCTAAATATGTCGGAATGATACACGAAAAGTGCTCCCCAGTATCACATATGTTGCGTGTGTTCTTGAAATGATACAGCAAAAACGTCCCCTTGTATCACACGAAAAGTGCTCCCGAGTATCACATATGTTGCGTGTGTTCTTGAAATGATACAGCGAAAACGTCCCCTTGTATCATTTTAGTTTTTTGATTAGTTCTTCATCAGGGGTAATAAAAAGAGTATTATGGTGGTCATAAATAACCATGCCCGGCTTTGCGCCTTTTGGTTTTCTTACATATTTTTTTTCCGTGTAATCCACC
The DNA here is from genome assembly GCA_041655595.1 of Bacillota bacterium. Lineage (GTDB taxonomy): Bacteria > Bacillota > DULZ01 > DULZ01 > DULZ01 > JBBAFB01. The sequence continues at coordinate 48,131 of JBBAFB010000003.1, read as the reverse complement.
GGTATATTGCTGCCTAAGCGCCCTTTGCTGAAATGGGCCGCCACCATTGCTGCTTCTTCCAGGGTTTTTCTTGGTAATGGTTTTCCCTGATTATTTACCACTACCACATGGGAGCCGGGGATATCTTTTGTATGGAACCAAATATCTTTGTCTTTGGCAACTTTCAAAGTTAAATAATCATTTTGCCGGTTATTTTTGCCCACTAAGATAGGAAAGCCATCGGAAGAATGAAAAGACATGGGTTCTGGTTTTTGAGCTACGGTTTTTTCCCTTCGTTTTCTGGTAGAAACGGCCTTTATATAACCTTGCTGCTGTAGCTCCTGGGAAATGTCTACTAGATCCTCTTCTGTCACGGCGGTTTCCAAATTATGAAGTACAGCTTCTAGATAGGCAAGCTCCGATTTTGTTTCATCATAGTAAATTTGGGCTTTTCTTGCAGCGTTTTTTGTTTTGTTGTATTGGTGAAAATATTTTTCAGCGTTTTGGGCGGGTGTTAACTCCGGCTGTAGATCTATTAAAATTGGTTTATTGTCCGGGTCATAAAAATTATCAAGCAGAACTTGATTTTCACCTTGTTTAATTTGATAAAGGTTGGCCAAAAGCAGTTCACCTTTGATTCTCAACTCCTCCAGAGTCAAGGCCCCGTCAATGGTCTCTTTTTGCAAAGAGGCCTTTTTTTCGCAGCGGGCAATTTCTTTTTGGATGGTATTTTTATACCTTTGCTGTGTATTGTTAAAAACCCCTTCTTTAACTTGGGTGCTATAAAAGAGATCAATGGTTTCATTGGTAGAAGCAGGGTGTAAGAGATCCTCCGGGAGGAACTGGGTTAAACGAAAGGCCGAAAATACTTGAGGCTGAACCCCAGGCCGACTTAAACTGGGGGAGGGGTTACCAGTTTTTAATTCCTCCAGCAGGCTTTGCAAAGCATTAAATAGATTTCTGTATTCATATATTCCGCAGCTCTCCACCCTAGTGTCTGGTTCCAAATTTGCTCTCACTACCAATTCTTTAGCCAGTAAGGGGCTAAAACCATCAAGCAGTCCTACAATTGCCTTGGGAAGGGTTTGATTGATTTGTTTCAAGAAACCTTGCTCAAACTTTTCGTAAGACAATTCAAGGGGATTGGCTTTTCCTTGGGGAGGAGGTGAAACATAGGGCTTTCCCGGCAATACTTCCCGGTGGCGGCTGATTAAGTGGCTGAATTTTTTAATTCCATCCAAGATAAGTCCCGTTTCGGGGTTTACTAAAATTATATTGCTATGCCTTCCCATTACCTCGCAAATTAACTGTAATTGGCATAATTCCCTAAGTTCGTTATAACTTTGGATATTTAAAATAAGGATTCTTTCCATTCCCTGTTGCTTAATATTTAAAATTCTGCCACCCTCAAGGTGCTTACGAAGCAGCATGCAAAACATGGGTGGGGAGAGGGGGTTTTCAAAAACACTCCGGGTTAAATGTACCCTAGCCCTCATGGCATTGGCGGAAATAAGCAAACGAAGCTTTCCCCCGCCTTGTTGACGCAGGTAAAATAAAACCGTATCTTTATTAGGCTGATAGATTTTTTCAATCTTTCCGCCAATTAATTGCTGCAATTCTTGGGCCACAGAAGCCATGGTTAAACCATCATAAGCCACTTACATCCATCCTTTATAAAAAACTAATCTAAGTATATCACTACTTTTAGAAGAGGGGTAGATCCCGCCGGTAACAGCTCCATAATGGACCTCCTCCTCGTTCAAACCTAGCCACAAAACTCATGCTAGTACATTTATCTTTTTCCTGCCGTCATCGGCTTTCAATTAGGGCCCTTATTTTAAGCCTTGGGCTATAATCTTGCAGCTTTTCGTCTTTCACCCTAAATTTGGTATTTCTAAAGAGGACAAGGAATATAAATTGCTGTAAGAACGAGTTTCAGAGGTGAAGTAGTTGAAGGATCAATTATGGTACCAATTAAATGCCTCTCAAGTAGTTGACATATTCGACACTGATTTAGAAAAGGGTTTGCCCAGTAAGGAAGCCAAGCAAAGACTTGCAATTTATGGAGCAAACCGAATTGAAAAGCAAACCGTTATTTCTCCTGTAAAAATTTTTATGGCCCAGTTTACGGATTTTATGGTGTTGGTTCTGATTGCAGCAACTCTGATTTCAGGGATGCTAGGTGAATATGACGATGCCATTACCATTTTAATTATAGTAGTGATCAATGCTGTTCTGGGGTTTTTTCAAGAATATAAAGCGGAAAAATCAATGGAGGCCCTCAAAAAGCTGGCTGCACCAGAGGCTTTGGTTTTGCGTTCCGGCGGTCAAATAAAAATACCAGCCCAAGATGTGGTGCCGGGTGACATTTTATATTTGAATACAGGCGATAAAATAGCTGCTGATTTGCGTCTTATAGATGGTGTTAATTTAGAAGTAGAGGAGTCCCTTTTAACTGGCGAATCCACCCCCGTGGAAAAGGATGCTCACAAAGTATATAATAACAATTTATCTCTAGGGGATAGGGGGAATATGGCCTATTTGGGCACGGCTGTAACGAAGGGAAGGGCCAGGGGAGTTGTAGTGGCCACGGGTATGCAAACCGAAATGGGTCACATTGCAAAATTAATGGAAACAGTGGCAATAGAAGAAACTCCTTTGCAAAAGCGCCTAGCACAGCTTGGTGTTTGGTTGGTATTTTCCTGTTTGTTGATTTGCGCAGTAGTGGTTCTATTAGGTATTATGCGGGGAGAACCGACCTATCAGATGTTTTTAGCTGGTGTCAGTCTAGCAGTAGCGGCAATCCCGGAAGGCTTGCCGGCCATCGTAACAGTTGCCTTGGCAATTGGTGTGCAAAAAATGGCCAAAAGAAACAGCATCGTACGTAAATTGCCTGCAGTTGAAACTCTAGGCTGTGCCACTGTAATTTGTGCAGATAAAACAGGCACTTTAACACAAAACGAAATGACAATTAAAGAAGTTTTTGCGGGGGGTAAATCCTTTTTTGTGACCGGTGAGGGTTATGAACCCAGAGGGGAACTAATAGTTGAGGGCGAAAAGAAAAATATCATTAAAGGTACTGTATTAGATTACTTGCTAAAGGCGGCCGTATTATGCAACAATTCATCTTTAACAAGAAACGGTATTAACCTAATAGGCTTATTTCGCCGGTCAAGCAAACAAATTGACTGGGGGATTAACGGGGATCCCACGGAGGGTGCCTTACTGTCTTTGGGAGCCAAGCTTGGTTACTGGAGAGAGGTTGTAGAAAAAGAGGAAGTTAGAGTCAGCGAATTTCCTTTTGATTCAGAAAGAAAAAGAATGACAGTAATAACAAAAAGGGGAAACGAGCTCCTCGCCTATACCAAAGGGGCCCCGGATTTGATACTGAAAATCTGTAATAGTGTAATGATAGACGGAAAAGTAATAAATTTAACAGAGGAGGAAAAAAGAAACTTATTAAGCCAAAACGAACAATTGGCCAATAAGGCCCTAAGGGTGTTGGCATTGGCTTTTAAACCTTTAGGGGAGTCAGTAAATTTAAAACAAGATGAGCAAATAGAAAAAGATTTGGTTTTTTTGGGATTAGTGGGCATGATAGATCCACCTCGTAAAGAGGCTATTAAGGCTGTCAAGGTTTGCCAGAAGGCGGGCATTAGACCGATTATGATAACAGGGGACCACCAGGCTACCGCTTTAGCAATAGCTAAGGAAATGGGTTTTCATTTATCTCAAACCGGGAGCCTGACGGGCACGGATTTAGATCAAATATCAGATAAGGAATTGCAAAACCAAGTAGAAAGAATCTCGGTTTATGCCAGAGTTTCGCCAAAACATAAGCTCAGAATTGTGAAAGCCCTTAAAAACCAGGGACATATTGTGGCCATGACCGGAGATGGAATTAATGATGCTCCGGCTGTTAAAGAGGCTGATATCGGTATCGCCATGGGTAAAGGAGGTACTGATGTAACCAAGGAAGCCTCTGCCATGATTTTAGCAGATGATAACTTTGCTACTATTGTTGCCGCTGTTGAAGAGGGAAGGGCTATCTATGATAATATCCGCAAATTTATCAGATATCTATTATCATGTAATACCGGCGAGGTTTTGACCATGTTTTTTGCCGCTCTTTTAGGAATGCCCATGCCTCTATTAGCTATACAAATTCTTTGGGTGAACCTAGTTACGGATGGCTTTCCCGCCCTGGCCCTGGGAGTGGATTCCGCTTCGCCGGATTTAATGAATAGAAAACCCCGGGGTCCTAAGGAAAGTATTTTTTCGCAGGGGTTAGGAGAAAAGATTTTAACCAGGGGGTTAATTATCAGTTTTGGAACGCTTTTTGCTTACAGCATAATTTACTATTTATCTGGTGGAGATTTACTTTTATCTAGAACCGTTGCCTTTGCAACCTTGGTGTTTTCCCAGCTATTTTATGTTTTTGATTGCAGATCCGAGTATTTTAATCCTTTCGAAATTGGCTACTTCGGGAATAAATATTTAGTAGTCGCGGTAACATTATCGGCCATAATGCAGTTGTCAGTAATTTATTTGCCCTATTTTCAGCCGATTTTTAAAACAGTACCTTTAAATTTGTTGCATTGGCTTTTAATTTTAGGGATAGCAGGGGGCAGGACTGTATTCCTGGGTCTAAAATATTTTTTCTCAACTCCGCAGAAAAAGGTTTTTTCCCGTTAAAACAGAAATAAATATGCAGGCAACAAGCGATACTATTTATTAAAACGATAAGGAGGCGGAGGGACATTTATGCAGTAAAGAGCATGACAGGCTATGGCAGGGGGCAAGGACAAGCCCAGGGAAAACAGTTTAACGTGGAGATGAAATCTGTTAACCACCGGTTTCTAGAAATTTCTATTAGATTACCAAGGCAATTTAATTTATTTGAAGAAAGAATTAAGGAATTAATTAAAGAAAAAGTTGATAGAGGTAGGGTAGATGTTTACCTGAATGTAGAGGATATTGAAGAAAGTAATAAGGTCGTGAAAGTTGACAAAGGTTTAGCAATCGCTTATTATGATTCTTTGAGGGAATTGAGCGAAACACTTCAAATATCACTAGATATCAGCCTTTTTGAAATCTCTCAACTGCCTAATGTTTTTTCCATTGAGGAGCAGGAACTTGATCCGGAACTTTGTTGGGAAGGTGCGGCAACAGCCACAAGGGATGCCGTGGATGATCTGGTCAAGATGCGAGAGGTTGAGGGGAGGCAATTGGCAAGCTCCTTGGCGGAGTGCAGGGAAAGATTAATAACAATAGCGGATTCTGTTGGTCAAAGATCGTCTGATCTAGTGAAGATTTACCGGGAAAAACTTCAGGAAAGGCTGGAGATTTTATTAAAGGAAATTCCTATTGATGAACAAAGGGTGGCTATGGAAATTGCCATTATGGCTGAAAAAAGCGATATTACAGAGGAGCTTACCCGCTTTAACAGCCATCTCAACCAATTATTACAATCCCTAGTATCTGATCAGGCGGTGGGCAGGAAATTAGATTTTTTGCTTCAGGAACTAAACCGGGAGGTAAACACAATTGGTTCAAAATCTCACGACTTGGAAATTAGCCAAAAGGTTGTTGAACTGAAAAGCGAATTAGAGAAGATTAGGGAACAAGTACAGAACTTGGAATAGAGTGAAATAAATACATAGAGAAGGGGAATTTTTATGGAAATAAAATTAATTAATATTGGTTTCGGTAATATTGTGTCCGCAAATCGAATTATTGCCATTGTCAGTCCCGAATCAGCCCCCATCAAAAGAAGTATTCAAGAGGCAAGGGATAGGGGCATGTTGATTGATGCTACTTACGGTCGCCGTACAAGAGCTGTAATCATGGCCGATAGCGGTCATGTGATATTATCTGCAGTCCAGCCCGAAACTGTTGCCAATAGATTAGTTGTTAAGGAACAGGCAAATCAACTAAATAGCGAAGAAAATCTAGATTAATAAAGGCAAATAAAAATGATCAGGCGATAAAAGGAGGTTAAAAGGATTGCAGCAGCCAAGTCTTGAAATTTTAATGGAAAAGGTGAAAAGCAAATATAGCTTAGTAGTAATTGCAGCCAAAAGGGCACGGCAGATTACGGAAGAACATAATGATAAAGATGAAGTTATTAAGCCGGTTACTCAAGCTTTATTTGAGATTGCCGAAAACAAGATAGAATTCCAAAAACCATAACTAGATTCCCGGTGGGAAATTTTATTTGGCAGGGGTGGGGGCGAAAAAGTGAAAGGAAAAAGAATTGTATTAGGAATAACCGGAGGCATAGCTGCTTACAAATTGTGCGAATTAGCCAGCCGTTTGGTTAAGCTTGGGGCGAGTGTCCATGTGATTATGACCGATAAAGCAAGGGAGTTTGTAACCCCCTTAACCTTTCAAGCCCTAACAGGTAATCCCGTCTGGTCCGATGAATTTAAAGGCGACTCAAAAACAGCTATTTCTCATATTACCTTAGCAGAGGAAGCTGATTTGCTAGTTATAGCACCTGCAACCGCAAATACAATTGCTAAATTGGCCTTTGGTTTTGCTGATAACTTATTGACCTCCACAGCTTTAGCCTATAACAAAAAAATGTTGCTGGCTCCGGCTATGAATTCTAATATGTACCTTCATCCTGCTACTCAGGAAAACTTAAGGATACTAAAATTAAGAGGGGTAAAGATTATTGAGCCCGACAGTGGACGCCTTGCTTGCGGAGTGGTAGGGCCGGGAAGGTTGGGGGAAACAGAAACACTACTGGCGGCAATCGAAAGCGCCCTTTTTGCTCCCAAGAGTTTAATAGGCAAAAGGGTGTTGGTAACGGCGGGTGGAACCCAAGAGGCCATTGATCCTGTTCGCTATATCGGCAACAGGAGTTCCGGAAAAATGGGTTTTGCACTAGCAAAGGCGGCCAAACTTAGGGGTGCGGAGGTGGTCTTAATTTCCGGGCCAAACAATTTAACTCCCTTTCCGGGAATAAATTACTTTAGTGTCCGTACAGCGGAAGAAATGCGCACCCTGGTTTTAAAACATTTTGCTGATGCTGAGATAGTTATTAAGGCCGCAGCAGTGGCAGATTATAGGGTAGCTGATCCAAGCCGGCAAAAAATTAAAAAACAGGCTGACATTTTAGAGTTGGTCCTTACTAGAAACCCTGATATACTCCAAGAGCTTGGCCAAAATAAGGCACAACAGGTTTTAGTAGGTTTTGCCGCAGAAACCGATGATTTATTGCAAAACGCTGCCCAAAAAATAAAAAACAAAAAGCTAGATTTTATAATTGCCAATGATGTGACTCGTAAAGATGCCGGTTTTAATGTTGATACAAATTTAGTTACTTTCCTATTTCCCGATGGGAGCTGTGAGGAAATTCCATTAATGCCAAAGGAAGCACTGGCTCACCGCATCTTTGATACAATTGAAGGCTTGCCTGGTTTTAAATCTTTAAACAACCTCATCACGAATAAGGAGAGTGACTAAATGAAAAAGCTATTTACCTCGGAATCAGTTACTGAGGGACACCCCGATAAATTAGCAGATCAGATTTCCGATGCGGTTCTGGATGCAATTTTGGCTGAAGACCCCGAGGCCCGCGTTGCTTGTGAAACTTTTGTAACTACCGGTTTAATCTTGGTTGCAGGTGAAATCTCCACAAAAATTTATGTTGATATTCCCAAAATAGCAAGGGAAACGGCCAAGGAAATTGGCTACACCCGAGCTAAATATGGTTTTGATGCAGAAACCTGTGCAGTTTTAACTGCCATTGATGAGCAATCCCCTGATATCGCTTTGGGGGTGGACCAAGCTTTAGAAGTAAAGCTGGGGGAAGCAGGTAGCGATGATGCAGGTTTGGGTGCCGGTGATCAGGGCATGATGTTTGGTTACGCCAGCGATGAAACACCTGAGCTAATGCCTTTGGCGATTTCCTTATCCCACCGCTTGTGTCAAAGGTTGGCCGAACTAAGAAAAAATCAGGTTTTACCTTACTTGCGTCCCGATGGAAAAGCCCAGGTGACAGTGGAGTATCAAGATGAGATACCGGTTAGGATTGACGCTGTAGTCATATCTACTCAGCATAGCCCGGAAGTTGATTTGGAAGTGATTCGCCAGGATATAATCGAAGAGGTAGTAAACAAGGTAATCCCCGGGGAACTGCTTGATAAAGATACAAAATATTACATTAACCCAACTGGACGATTTGTAGTGGGCGGACCTCAAGGAGATGCTGGTTTAACCGGCAGAAAAATTATTGTGGACAGTTACGGTGGGTATGGCCGCCACGGTGGTGGTGCCTTTTCCGGCAAGGATCCTACAAAGGTAGATCGTTCCGCTTCTTATGCTGCTCGCTATGTAGCAAAAAATCTTGTGGCTGCAGGTTTAGCTACAAGGTGTGAAATACAATTAGCTTATGCCATAGGGGTTTCCAAACCGGTATCTATAGATGTGGAAACCTACGGCACCGGTGTTATGTCGGATGAAGAACTGGTAACGTTGATCGAAAAATATTTTGATCTAAGACCTGCCTCTATTATTAAAAATCTAAACCTGAGAAGGCCCATTTATAAACAGGTTGCAGCCTACGGTCATTTTGGAAGGCCGGAGTTGGATCTTCCTTGGGAAAAAATTGATAAGGTAGAGATATTAAAACAAGCAATAGGTAAATAAAGCAGCTTAACCTGTACCGCTATCGCGGTGCAGGTTTTTTTAGTGCAAAGTTTGTGAATAGCAGGATTTAAGTAAAAAAAGAAGAAATATTGATAATAATGATGAAACACTCGCAAATTTCGTTAGTCAGTCGTGGAGGTACCTCATGGCAGCAAAAAAAGATTCAAGAAAAAATGAAATAAAAAGACTAGCAGACCTTGTGGCAGATGGACAGGCTACCGAGGCGGTCAGGGTAGCGGAAAACTTACTGGCTCTAGGTGTTGATGTGCGTCAAGTTGTAGAGGAAGGCCTAACTGAAGCCCTAGTTTCTTTGGATGTTAAATGTAATAATGACCATTTTAATCTTTTGGAAATATTATTGGCTGGCAGGGCTGTTATGGAAGTTATGGAACAATCTATTTGTCCACGTTTAGGTGAAGGGGAGTGTGTTTCTTTAGATACCTGGTATAAAGGTAAAGAGGTTTTTGTTTTAGGGACCATTAAGGGGGATATTCACGACCTTGGTAAAAATATAGTGGCCATCTTACTAAAAATGGCCGGCTATAGAGTGGTAGATTTGGGAAAGGATGTCGAGCCGGAAGTTTTTGCAATGGAGGCTAAAAAAGAAGGCGCAAAATATATCGGCATTAGCAGTTTAATCACTACCACCATGCATTACATTAAGGAAGTGAAGCCAGCATTAGGTGCGATTGATTTGGAAGGTGTCCTTGTTTTAGCGGGGGGTGGTGCCACCCGCCAATCAAACCCTAAGGACTTAAATGTTGATTTTGTTGCTAATACTGCTTTTGACGTAATTGACTATCTTCGAAAGAAAGAAGGAGTGTAACATTATGACCGTATTGCAAAAAATGATAGCAATGGTTGAAGGCAAAAAAAAACATACTGATTGTATTTGCATTCCGCTTGTATTTGGTTATGCTGCAATTTTTCAGGGGGTTTGGCTCAAAGATTATTTGGACAACGGAGAAATAATGGCAGATTGTCAACTAAGGGCACAAAAGCACTTTGGCTATGATGCTGTTTTTGCCTATGGTGATAACTCCCTAGAGGCGGAGGTTCTGGGCTGTAAAACATATTTTCCTGAAAATGATTACCCTTATGTGACAAGACCTGTTTTCTCTAGTCTATCAAAGATCAAGGACCTGCCGTTATTCGATCCTTATACAGCGGGCAGGATGCGGGAAGTAATTAAAGCATGTGCTATCTTAAAGGAAAATGTGAAGGATGATATACCGGTGGTTGGGTGTGTGGTTGGACCGACAAGCATTGCGGGACAACTAATGGGTTTAGATCAATTGCTGTATTTATTAGTAGATGAACCAGATAAGTTTCGAAGCTTGTTAAGACAAACATTTCATGTTTGCAAAGATTATGGAAAGGCCCTGATTAGGTCGGGGGCTTCAATAATTATCATCATGGAACCAACCGCTTCGCAAAATATTATTCCTCCTCGGATTTTTCGCAAATTTGTAGCCCCCCTCTTAAAGGAACTATTTTCTCACTTTCGTCTTGAAGGTGCAAAAATAAATTGGTTAATGATTACGGGTAGGACAAAATACATTATACCTTACTATAAAGATTGCGGTGTTGATTTGGCCACAATTGATTATGAAGTTTCTTTAAAAGAGTGTATGGATCTAGCACCTGATCTCGCCTTAGCTGGTAACATTAAACCTTTTGATCTAATTAATCTAAAGACAGAAGATATAGCTAAACAATGTAAGGATTTGCTTGATATTGGGAGCAAAGGGAAAGGTTTTATTTTAAGTACAGGGTGTGAAGTCCCGTTAAATGCAAATCCGGCAAACATTAGTATAATGGGTAAAGTGGTAAAGGGTGAGGTTTTTGCTTGACAGGAAGCTGAACTTGCAAACGGAGGCTTTAATTAAAATTAATAATATTACCAGCTTTTTACCTTTGTCTATTGATGAAATGCTTGATGCAGCAAAAAACGAATTAAATAAGGCATTTAGTCCTTATAAGTCCCAAATTAAGCTACAAGATGGGGGCAATTTTGTCTGTAGTACCATTGATAAAAAACACCAATGTAAGGTTTATAATGACCAGCTCCCAATTATTATTAATGCAGATAAAAGGTCTCACTGTTGTGGTGTGGTTCAGAAAGAGTGTTACTCCCTTTGTCATGTCTGCATACCACTAGTTGCAGGAACTGAAGTTTTAGGGGTAATAACTTTAAAAAACCCCGGGGAAGAAAAATTGAGTAGAGCCAATATGGAAATTATCATGGCCATTGGACATCAATTAGCCGCAACCCTGCATAGGGATCGTTTAATAAACAATTTAGCTGAAGAAAGGGACAGCCTAGAAAAAGCCAATAAAGAAATTTGCGGGCTAAATGAGGCCCTCAGAGAAAGTATTGAGGAATTAGAAAAGGCACAAAATCAGATGATACTAACCGAAAGGCTAGCAGCGGCAGGACAACTGGCTGCAAATTTGGCGCATGAAATAAATAACCCGGTGGGTGTCATCAGTGCAAGGTTGGGGTTAATATTTTTAGAGATGGGTAGTAGTTTGTCTCCCGAATTGGTTAAAGATTTGGAAATTATAAAAAAACATATAGAAAGAATCAGTCATATTACAAGGGGACTGCTTACTTTTACAAGGCCACCCATTGCAGAAACAGAGTTGGTTGATTTGAAACCTTTAGTGAATGAAACTGTTGATTGGTTTAAAAGACAATTTCTTAGAAAAGGGATTGAGTTTAAAATAAAATTGCCGGATTCCATTGTAGTGGAAGGGAATAAGGAGCAGCTTCAACAAGTATTAGTTAATCTAATCGCCAATGCCGGGGATGCCATGCCACGTGGTGGAAATATTTTTATAGTTTGCCGAAACTTGCCGGAGTTAAAGGTGAACAGGCTGGATATAGAAGATACTGGCGAGGGGATGACAGAAGAAACTATAGCTAAACTTTTTGATCCTTTTTTTAGCACTAAAAGCAGAGACCTGGGCACTGGTTTGGGCTTACCCGTTAGTTTAAAAATTATTGGCGACCATGGTGGTACCATAAATGTATCCAGCGAACTGGGTAAGGGAAGTAGATTTAGTATTTACTTCCCATATATTAGCATAAGGGAGTAGTAATAGATGGAAGAACCAAGGGTTGTAATGCTTGTTGATGATGAACTTGATATGCTTGAAACTTGCTCGCGTGTTGTTAAAAAAATGGGCTATAAACCGGTAAACTTTAATGAGGGTGCGAAAGCGGTAGCCGAAATGGAAAAAATACAACCGGATTTGATTATTACTGATTTAAAAATGCCGGAGGTAGATGGATTTCAAGTTTTAAAAGTTGCGAAGGAGCTTTTTCCCGACACATGTGTAATTGTTATTACGGGTTATGCCAGCATAGATACTGCGGTCAGGGCTATGAAAGGTGGAGCACGGGATTATCTCGCTAAACCTTTTTCCGTTGATGAATTGCAGATTGTGATTGAAAAAGCCTTGCGGGAAAAAGCATTAAGGGAAGAAAACCGATTATTAAGAATGCAAATCCAAGAGCCCCTCCACACAGAAAATATTATTGGCGCTAACGGTGGGCTTCAAGAAATTTTTAGAACCATCGGTAAATTAGGTGGCAGTGAAGCAGCAGTACTGATCAAAGGGGAAAGTGGTACAGGGAAAGAACTGATCGCCAGAAGTGTCCACAAAAACAGCAATCGGAGCCTAGGACCTTTTATACCAGTTGACTGCGCTTCTTTGCCGGATAATTTACTGGAAAGTGAACTTTTTGGTCACGAAAAAGGTGCCTTTACCGGGGCCCACATGACTAAAAAGGGTTTAATGGAACTGGCAGATAAGGGTACTCTTTTCCTAGATGAAATAGGTGAAATGAGTCCGATTTTACAGGCAAAGTTGTTAAGAGCTTTAGAAGAACGCTCATTTAGAAGAGTGGGGGGAAATCAGTTGATTAAAGTAGATTTCCGCCTAGTTTCCGCAACAAATCGCGATTTAGAAGAGGCAATTCAACACAAAGAATTTAGAGACGATTTATACTATAGAATTAATGTAATTAATTTGAAACTACCACCGTTAAGAGAAAGGCAGCAGGATATCCCTCTACTAGTGTATTTTTTTAGTCGCAAATTTGCAGAGACGGCACAAAAGAAAATTAGCGGGGTTTCAGCTGAAACGATGGAGATTTTACAAAGTTATAACTGGCCGGGTAATGTTAGGGAGTTAAAAAATGTGATAGAAAGAGCTATCTCACTTTGTGAAGGGGAAACAATATTGCCTGAAGATTTACCCCCAAACCTTCTTAAAAATAATGAAGATAGATCAAATCAAATGCTTTTCGATCTGCCTTTTCATGTGGCAAAACAAAACTGGGTAAAAGATTTTGAAATAAAATATATAGAAAATTTATTGGAAAAGCATGATGGAAATGTAACCCAGGCAGCTATAACTGCAGAGATTGACAGAAAAACGATTCACCGTTTATTAAATAAATATAACTTAATTTAGCTGCTTAAGAAAAACAAAAAAAGCCTTAAGGCTTTTTTTATTTTAGGTTAATTTTTAATTCTAAATCCTCCCCAATGGAAATTTGTTTGCTATTTAAGGGGGCTTTGATTTTTAAAACATATTCTTTGATTGTATTTGGCTCCGTATCTTTAAAAGGAAAAACTAAAAACCCTTTTTTCAATCTGTGGGGTGGAAAACTTCCTCCCAAATCAGAGGATGTGTTTACATCCGTTTCTAAGATTTCACCCGAATTCAGAATTATCTCGGATTGTTCGGAAAAAAACCATGCCAGATCGCTTGATACATTTCCTACTTCCAGACCTAATGCCAAATGTCCCTTCTGATCATCACTTCCTTTTTCATATAAAGGGTTAGAAATTATTCCGGTATTTACCAGTCTCACTTTAATAGGGTGTAACTCTATTATTTGATCCAGCTCGTAGACAGTGCTAAAACTCTGATGGTTGTGGACAGTCTGATCGGCATCTTTTATTTCATTTGTTCCCGGGAGTGTGTTTTGTCCGCAACTGGTGATGGAGCCTAAAATAAGAATAGACAATAGAACTGATAGAATTTTATTAATTTTTCTTTGTTGCATTTAAATATGAACCCCTTTCAAGTTGTTATTGATTATCTAAATTTAAAAACTAGCAAAAAACATTCCAACTTTTCAAAGGTAATCAAATGCTGATATTTAAGGCGAAAAAACCCAGTTAATTGTTTATGGCAAGGACCATAAATCAAGCGTTTGGGGGCAAGGCTTGCCACCTTGTAAGTATTTTGTGTTACAGAAATTAGGGGCAGGGAGGGGACAGTAGGGTCAGACATGTCTCGCTCAAAATAGCATAAAAGGCGAATAAGATAATTGTTTCACTTGTAAGTGCATAATTCCGCAACAAATATCTTGGCATGTTTTTTGCTAAATTAATATTACTGTAAACGCAAATTGTGGGGGGTGGAAAAATGTATTGGCGTTTAATCAGTAGAAATTTGCGGCGCCGTCCATGGCAAACAGGTTTAACTGTTTTTGTGGTTTGCTTTTGCACTGCTGCCCTGGTAACTTGTTTTTTAACCGTTTGGGGGTTGGAAAGGGGTGCAAAAGGAACGGCCGATAACTTAGGTGCCGATATACTAGCACTGCCTTCTTCCGCGGAGTTTGAGGCAGGGCAGGTGCTATTTACTGGTTCTCCCGCAAATATTTATATGAAAAAAGAAATAGTAGAGGAAATAGCTCTAATACCGGGTGTAAAGGCAGCCACAGCTCAGTTTTTTAGTCAAACTTTAAATCAAAGTTGTTGTAGCCTACCAGAGGAATACCGTTTAGTCGGTTACGATCCGGAAAATGATTTTCTGGTAAATCGCCTTTTATCTATAGGTTTAGGAAGAGAGTTAAAAGAAAAAGAAGTAGTTGTAGGTGGCGGAGTTCCGGCCTTTCTCGGAGACAGGGTATTAATTTTGGGAGAGGCCTTTCAGGTAGTAGATTATTTAAAACCTTTGGGGGGTAGCGTTGATAAAACTATTTTCGTACCCATCGAAACCGCAAGAAGTTTAGCATCAGGGAGTCCTTTTTTGGTTGAGATATGGGAGGAGCAAGGTGACCCTTTGGAGTTGGTTTCAGCAGTTTTAATACAAGTAGAAAGCAATTATGATCCCGCAATTCTAGCAAGACAAATTGGGCGCATACCTGGGGTAAAGGCTATGGCATCGGCCAAAATATTTTTAGATTTAAAAGAACAGTTAAAGGTATTTCAAGTTTTAACTTGGTTATTGGCAGCTTTAATAATTGGATTGACCTTAGCCTCATTGTTATCTCGTTATTCGTCTTTAGTAATGGAAAGGCAGGAAGAGTTAGGGCTTTTAAGGGCTCTGGGAATGGGGCAAAAGGGTCTATTTAATTTAATTATGGCGGAAACCTTTACCACTGCCTTTGTTGCAGGAGGCATAGGAGTTTTCTTGGGCTTTGGTTTTATTTGGTTTTTGAAAAATTTTATAGAAAAACACAGTTCATTTCCTTTCTTACTACCACTAGGTTTACAGCTACTGGGTATTTTATTTTTTGCAGTCTTATTGGTTATCTTCATTAGTACTTTGGCCGCTTTGGGGCCTGCAAGAACCTCAGCCAAACTTGATCCTGTAGTTGTTCTTACCGAAGGAGAGTTAAAATAAGGGTGGTGAAAAGATGGAAATTGAATTAAAAGACGTTTCTCATGTCTACCAGGATGGCTTAGGTGGTCAGGTGCAGCCAATCAGGGGAGTTAATTTGAATTTAAAATCCGGTGATACAGTTAGCTTGTTAGGTCCCTCGGGGAGTGGTAAAAGCACTTTGCTGCATATTTTGGGCCTTTTGCTAAAACCCAGCCAAGGAGAGGTGATTTTTGATGGGCGCTCAATCTGCATGATGGATGAGAAAGAAAAGACCTACTTACGTTCATACAAAATTGGTTTCGTTTTTCAGCGATGTTATTTAATTCCTACCCTAACTGTAAAGGAAAATATTTTATTGCCACTTTGGATTAAAGGAAGAAAAAAAATGAATGAAATGCAAGCCAACCAAAGGGTAGACACTCTTTTAAAGGATCTAGATTTAGCGGACAGAACACAATTTTTACCTCACCAATTAAGCGGTGGCCAAAGGCGTAGAGTTGCTTTGGCTAGAGCCTTGGCAAATGAGCCGGACTTAATTTTAGCAGATGAACCAACGGCGGAACAGGATGAGAGTTTACGGCAGCACTTAGGTGATTGGTTAATGGGACAGGGAAGAACAGGGAAAATAGTTGTTGTTGCCACCCACGATGTGGTGCTTGCAAAAAATGCTGAGCACGTCTACTCCTTAAAGCAGGGCTGCCTCAATAGGACTTTTTTTAAAGAGGTGGCAAGCCAGTTTGTAAATCTGTCGAGATAAACCCAATAATACCTTAAACCCAATATAAAAAGCTTAACAATAGAACTAGTTAAAAGGAGGTTTTAAAGTGTATAACAAAAGAAGCAAAGCGGTCGGTCTTGTTGGCACAATTATTGGAGCAGTCGTGGTCCTAACACCTTTTCAATTAGCTCCGGTATGTGCAAAACTTTTGGAATTGACCACGGGTAAAATGGTCCATATGAAATGTCATTATACGGGGCAGGCGGGGGTTTTGCTGGGACTAGTTATACTAGTTACCGGTTTGTTGATATTTTTGAGCAAAGAATTATTAGTCCAAAAGCGTCTTGGGATAATAATGGCAACCCTGGGATTAATAGTAATAATATTGCCGACTAATTTAGGTATTGGAGTTTGCATGATGCCCATGGAATGTCATACTACCGCAAAGGTGTTCTATGTTTTAGGGGGGATTATTGTCCTGTTGGGTGTGTATTTGCAAACTATTAAGGATGAAATAACAATATAAAAATATTTCAAAAACCACCCTCTCTTTGAATATGCATCCCGTTGAAACATTGGCGGGGTGCAATTTTTCTTTGGGAAAAAGGTTTGTGGAAATATTCAAATGGGCAAAAAGCTGTCCCCGTGGAATAAAGTTGGGGCACACATGGGTTGGTGTGGGGCATATACTCCCCACATTTTTGTTAATTAATAGTTAATATTGCCTTTGCACACTCACTAAACCTTGGCACGAAAGTTGCATAAAGAATTAGTGAAAGGTTTCCCTTTAAAAGTGGTATCTGGAAACCTTGTTATATCAAGGGGGGATTGAAAAAGAAATCACAATTGAGAAGTGCAATGAAAGGGGGTGAGAATAAAGAATGCAAACAGCTAAAAAGGTTTTGACTTGGACCCTAACCAGCAAAATGTTAATTGTTGGCTTGGTAATAGGCTTTATCTTTGTTTCGGCCTATGCAATTCCTTTACCTCCTGATTCCAAAGCAACAGGAGATGCTAATTATTTAACATTTCAGTCGACTTGTACAAACTGTCATGAGGTTGATCGGGTTCAAAATTACCAAGGGTCCGCTACTTGGCCAGAAATTGTGGAATTAATGGTTGACTTTGGTGGGTTTTTCACGGATAGCGAAACAGAACAAATTATTGAATACCTAGAAACCGCCTATCCAAGATAAGCTGAAAGGGAGTGAAAAGAATGAATTTTTGGAGTAAGGCAGGTTACAAAGAAGCAATAATTATTGCGGGCCTTGGAACATGGGCTTCAATTACCTTAGTTTTCATGATTGCCAGGAGCTGGGCCGCAGGTAATAGCCGTTGGGTTAGCATATTTGCCGGTTTGATATGTTTAGCGGCTGCTTTGGCTATTAATGCGTTCCGAACAGTCTACTTAAGGGAGGAATGTGAAGGAAATGTGCAGTGAAAAATACGATCATGATGAAGTTACAAGAAGAAAGTTTTTGGGTTTAGTGGCAACAGCACCCGCAGTTGTCGCGGCTGTAGTTCCCTTGGCCGCATTAGGAGGTGCCATAGATGCTCCCAGGGCTCTTAAGCCCCAACCACCTAGAATGGCAGTTGCTAAAGAAGATAATATTTCAAGCAAGCCCTTTGATTTTGTATATGATGGCTTTCCGGCTATTCTATTTAAAAAGGATGGCAAATATAGGGCCTTTTCAAGGGTATGTACTCACTTAGGATGTATCGTAGCCTGGGACGATAAAAAACGTCAGTTTGAATGTCCCTGTCATGGTGGTATTTTTGACGAGGATGGTAATGTATTGCATGGCCCTCCACCGAAACCTTTAGCAGAGTTAACAGCTTGGGTGGAAGAAGGGGTTATTTTGGTACAAAAGGAGGTGGTGTAAGGGTGGCGGTAGAGGAGAAAGAAATTACCCTAAAGGGTATTTGGCATGATATGTCCTCTAAGCCGGTGGCAAAAGAGGTACGGAATTTCATGTATTGTTTTGGAGGAATTACATTTTTACTGTTTCTCATACAGGGAATCACTGGGGCTATTTTAGCTTTGTATTATAAACCTACACCTGAGTTGGCTTATCAAAGTATTTTGTTTTTAGAAAATGAGGTGACCATGGGAGCAGCAATTCGCTCCATCCATAATATTTCGGCAAATTTAATGGTAATTATGGTGGTGCTACACATGTTGCGAGTTATCTACACCGGTGCCTATAAACATCCCAGGGAATTTAATTGGGTGGCTGGATCCTTATTACTTGTATTAGTTTTTGTATTTTCTTTTACAGGGTACCTACTGCCTTGGGACCAGGTCGGTTATTGGGCGGCGGTAATAGGAGCTAAAATCATGGGCACAGTCCCGTTAATCGGGTCAAAGCTATTAACGATTGTACAAGGCGGTAGCAAGGTTACAGGGTATACCCTTATGCGTTTTTATATCTTGCATATCTGCGTCTTACCTGTGTCCACTATTGGGCTTTTAATCGTTCATTTTTACTTAGTTCGTAAGCAAGGCATATCTGGTGGGCTATAGGAGGTGATAATTTGAATACAATCGAAAAACGAAAAGGATCTGTACCTTTCTTCCCTCATCACTTAATTACTGAGGTATCAGTGGCTTTTGCAATTCTTGGATTTGTGCTCATTTTGGCAGGTCTTTGGCCCGCCCACCTTGGGCCGCCGGCAAATACCATTATGACTCCGGAAAACATTATGCCAGAGTGGTATTTTCTGTGGATTTTTGGTCTATTGGCGATTGTGCCGGATATATTGGGTGTGTTTTTGCCGGTGTTGCTGATAATTGGTTTAATTGCAGTCCCGTGGTTAGACAGGGGAAAATCCAAAAAAGCTGCTGATCGAGCTTGGTTAATCTATTTAGCGGAAATAACCTTGATAATAATGGTTGTGTTGACCTATATAGGTTTAATCAATTAAAAACTCAACAAAATGCTGAAGTTGGGAAAGGAAGGTGAGAAAGTGAGTATAATCCGCAAGGAAACCGTAGTCCTTCTTGCCATGTGGATCGGGATGGGTTTCTTGGTGGGGCTAACTGGCAGTGTAATTTCAGCCCCGAAATACTATCCCCTGATGGAGGAAGAGGTTGCTTTGGTTTATAATTTGGGTTTAACCCCTGAGGGCCAGCAAAAGGTAACCACTGCAACATCCGGCAGCCAAGGTGTTAGTAATATTGGAATGCCGGAGGAGATTTTTACAACGAAGGCCTGTGTTCAATGCCATCGCATTACTTATTATGAACTTAAAGGTGGGGAAACGGGACCAGACTTATCCATAGCTTATACTGATGTCCCAGATCGCTTCGGTAGAAGTCTGGAAGATTTTCTTCGGGAGCCTGAGGGTACAATGGGGGCAATCATTCCAGACCGATTAAATGATGAGGATAAGGTGATAATCTTAGATCTCATCAAAAAAGCCCACGATGGAAGGGTAGCGGGGCGGTTATCAGCCTATGATGAAGGCGAAACTGGATTAGGGCAAGGGGGGCAAGAATAAGTATCGGAGGAAGGATAATTAAAGACTGTTTATTTGAAGCTGTTAAAAAACCAATATTTAAAAAGAAAATCAAAAATTTTAACATAGTAAGGAGGAACTGTTTTTATGGGTAATGGAAATTTCAAAAAGATTGCCTTATCCCTGGCTGGTTTATTACTTGGTTTGATTTTAGCGGTGGTCCTATCTTCTCAATTGTCACCAAAAGGGGAAGTCAGTGGCACGGAAGGAATTTTTACCGGGGCAATAGCATCAAAAACAGGCGTCCCTGATGATATCGTAGATGCAGCATTAAAAACATATGTGCCACCCGGGGAACATGATGAATACTATATGTTTTCTTCGGGTGGACATTCAGGGCATGTGTTTGTTTACGGTGTTCCGTCCATGCGAAGAATCAGAACGATTCCCGTTTTTACACCTGAATCGGCTGTTGGTTATGGTTGGACAGAAGAATCAAAAGAGATGTTAGGTGAGTGGAGATGGGGGGATGCTCATCACCCGGGTTTAAGTGAAACCAATGGAGAATATGATGGTCGCTGGCTATTTATTAATGATAACGCCAACAGTAGGGTAGCAAGAATTGATCTGGATTCCTTTACAACCGGTCAAATTCTAGGGACTGTGCCAAATATTTATGGGCCTCATGGAGCTGCTTTTGTTACCCCTAATAGCGAATATTATATGATGGCGTCACGATTCGCAGGGCCCGTTCCCCATGGTACCTACTCACCGATTGAGAATTTTAGTGAAGATTACAAATGTATATTGGCTGCTATCGCCATTGATCCCGAAGATGGAGAAATGTCCAACCCATGGCAGGTCCTGCTACCTCCTTGGTCCTATGACCTTTCGGATGCGGGTAAATTAGGCAGCGATGGTTGGGCATTTTTGACTAGCTACAATACGGAGGAAGCATACACTTTACTGGAGGTAAATGCTTCCCAACGTGAAAGGGATTATATAGTGGCTGTGAACTGGAGAATGATGGAACAGGCCTGGAAGGATGGCAAGTACACCGTAATTGATGGTGCAAATGTGATTGACCCCTTGGATGTCCCAGGTGCCATATATTTAATACCTTGTGCCAAAAGCCCACATGGTGTAGATGTTACACCGGACGGAAAATACATTGTTGGTAATGGAAAATTAGCTCCTATCACAACGGTATTTAGTTTTGAAAAGTTCATGGAATGTGTTGAAAACAACGATTTTCAAGGGGAAGAGGCTGGCTTCCCAATTGTAAATTATGAGAAAGTTAGGGTTGCTGAAGTGGAGGTTGGCTTAGGGCCCTTGCATACACAATTCGACAACACGGGCCACGCCTACACAACTTTATTTGTTGAAAGTGCCATAGCCAAGTGGAGTTTAGATACTTTTGAAGTCGTGGATAAAATTCCTGTACATTACTGCCCAGGCCACTTAGTTGCAGCAGAAGGTGACACTGTTTCACCGGATGGGAAATATCTGATTTCCCTAAACAAACTTGCTAAAGACAAGTTTTTGCCTGTTGGGCCATCCCACCCTGAAAGTATGCAGTTGATTGACCTTACCACCCCCAAAATGAAGATTCTTTATGATAACCCGGTTGATCCCGAGCCCCACTTTGCACAAATGATTAAAGCAGATAAAATTACGAAAAATGTCTTTAAGATTTATCCCAAGGATGAAAGCCAACCGGGGGCTGTTTATACAAAGGAAGATGCACGAACTGAGAAAAACGGAAACCAAGTTACTGTTTATATGAATAGCTTCCGAAGCCGTTATTACCCGGATATTGTAGAAGTGGACGAGGGAGATGAAATTACTTGGTATGTAACCAATACCGATTTTGACGAAGATATCACCCATGGCTTTGGTATCTGCCTCTATGATTTAAATATTGAAGTACAGCCCGGGCAGACAACCTCAATGAAATTTGTTG
The DNA here is from genome assembly GCA_041655595.1 of Bacillota bacterium. Taxonomy (GTDB): domain Bacteria; phylum Bacillota; class DULZ01; order DULZ01; family DULZ01; genus JBBAFB01. The sequence goes on along the minus strand of JBBAFB010000003.1, from coordinate 26,724 downwards.
CAGATAAACCTGGGGTATATCCCTTCTACTGCACTAATTTCTGCTCAGCCTTACACCAGGAAATGCAAGGGTTCCTGCTGGTTAAGCCAAAGTCCTAAATCCTCTCAGACTAAAGGGAGTTAGCCTGTATGTCAAAATACAGGCTCCCCCCTTTTCTATTTAGATGACTTAAATGAAAGGAGAATTCAAATGGGTAAGTTTTTAAATGGAAAACTTAGTATCACCGGTAGAATTTTATTTGTGATTGCTGGGCTGTTGTTGGTAGCGTGCTTATTTTTCCCCTGGTGGCGACTGGAATTAATTGCAACAATTTATCCCGAGGGTCTCAGGATGGAGGTGTTTGCTAATAAGATTGGTGGGAAAATTGATATTTTAAACAATTTGAATCATTACATCGGAATGAAGGAAATTTCTGAGGCCGATTTTCCCGAGTTGCAGTTTATGGTTTACATTGTGGGTGCAATTGTGGCCATAGCTTTTTTAACGGCAATTTCAGGGAAGGTGTGGCTTGGCAGTACGGCATTTGTTATCGCCGGTGCCGGGGGTTTGTTGGGCCTTTATGACCTGTGGTTTTGGCTGAGAAAGTATGGTACAGACTTGGATCCAATGGCGGCTATCAAAATTCCCCCCTTCGTCCCACCTATGATGGGGCAAAACCAGCTAGCAAATTTCACCACCTATAGTAGTTTTCAGCTTGGGGGCTATCTTTTAGGGGCTGGTATAATTCTTATGTTGATAGCCCTTTGGAGGTTTCGGCGATGGGAAAAGCCGGCAGTAGAGCAATAATTTTATTGTCTCTGGGGTGCTTTTTAATCCTGTCCAGCCCGGCGGAAGCACGCACTATCGAAGTCTGGCCTGGTGGCCCTATACCTACTATTCAAAAAGCCTTAACAACGGCGGAGGATGGGGATGTTATACGGGTGCACCCTGGTAAGTATGATGGGCGATTGGTGATTAATAAATCCATACGGCTTTTAGGGCTTGAAATGCCTATTATTGATGGGGAGGGGCTTGGTGATGTAATCACAATTGAAGCGGATGAGGTAACTGTTAAAGGTTTTGAAATTATCTTTAGTGGAAAAATTCTAGAGGAGACCAACGCCGGAATTAAAATCAAAAGTAATAATAACTTAGTGGAAGATAACCGTTTTATTAATAATCTTTTTGGGGTTTATTTAGAAAGAGCATCTGAAAATGTGATCAGGCGTAACTTAATAAAGGGCAGACCGGTTGTTAGAGATTTAGGTAAAGTTACATTGGACGAAAACACGGCAGCCTCAAGTTATGACATTAAATTTGCAGGTGATGGCGGTGATGGAATACACCTATTTGATTCCCCAGAAAATTTGATGGAAAGTAATATAATTACTGATACTAGGGATGGGATCTATTTTGATTACTCTTATCATAATAGGGTAATTAATAACCAAATTTTTAACGTCCGTTATGGTATTCACTATATGTATTCATGGTATAACAACTTTGAAGGTAATATTTTGTTAGATAACGTTGCAGGTGCCGCACCCATGTTTTCAAAGTATATTGTTTTCAGAAATAATGTTTTGGCAGGAAGCCGAGGACATCGTGCCTATGGGATTCTATTTGCTCATTGCGACCACAGCCTTGCAGAAGGAAATATTGTGTTTGATAATACGAGAGGGTTTTTTTTGGATCATTCTATGCACAATACCATTCGCAACAATTTAATAGCCATGAATGATATTGGGCTAGACCTAATCTCAAGCTCTACTGATAACGTTTTTATAGATAACAACTTTATTGACAATATGCAGCAAATCGCTCTAATTGCCTTTACAGTTGGCCGTGGTAATGAGTTTCATGCTAGCGGTCGGGGAAACTACTGGAGTGATTACCGAGGGTTTGATTTGGATCAAGATGGAGTGGGTGATATCCCACATTTTACGGGGGATGTCTTTACCTATTTAATGGGTAAGGCACCGGGGGTTAGGCTATTTTTAAATAGCCCTGCCGCAAAAGCACTAGAGTTTAGTGAAAAGACTTTTCCAGTTATTTCTATCCCAAAAGCAGAGGATCCATACCCCTTAATAAATCCGGCGGCAGTAAGAATCCCGGAATTCCTTCAAATAAATAAACAAGCTACAAATAAAACCCTGGCCCTTTATTCATTGGCAATGTTGCTGGCTGGAATTATTCTTTACTGGAGAGGGCTTTCCTTGGATAAAAAAGTGGGCTCGTTCCGGAACTTGCTTAAACGGGGTGAATGTAGTGTTAAATAAAAGGCTATTACCAATTACATTTTTGTTGATTTTATTGTTTTTGCTATCAGGATGCGGAAGTAGTTTTGATTTGGAACCAAGGGTTATTGATCCGACCCTCGATGATTGTCCAGTTTGCAGAATGAGTATTATAGACTTACGATTTGCAGGCCAGGTAATTAACAATCTTGGGCAACACGAAAATTTTGATGATATTGGTTGCTTGATACTTTATTTGAAAAGATTAGGTTTAGAGGAGGAAAGGTCGCTGGGTGCAATATATGTGAAGGATTTTGCAACAACTGAGTGGGCTCCGGCAAAGGAAGCCTTTTATGTTCAAGGTAGAATTGATACACCCATGAGCTTTGGAATAGTGGCCTTTAAATCGCAAGAACAGGCGGAAGAAATGGCACAGAAAATTGAAGGAAAGATCATTTCCTGGGAAGAAGTTAAGTTGGTCAAATTTGATATTGGCTTTGGGACAGAAACAGAAACCGGTGGCGTGCAAAGTGAAGGGGAGGTGGTAATGTGAAAATTTCTCAAATGATTACAGTAGCTGAAAAAGAGCTTCTGGAAGCTATTAGAAGCCGTTGGCTGATTACCTTTACAATAGTTTTTGCCTTGCTTGCTCTCCTGATTTCATTTTTTGGCATGTCCGGTTTGGGGGTTGGCGGTGGCTACCAAGGCTTTAATCGAGTCACCGCCGGTTTGCTAAACTTAGTGCTTTATCTTTTGCCCCTCATAGCCTTGGTGATGGGGGGGGCTGCAGTTGCGGGGGAAAAAGAATCCGGATCCCTTCACGTCTTGCTTGTCCACCCGGTTTCGAAAGCCGAGGTAATAGTGGGCAAATTCCTTGGGCTGGGGCTAGCGCTGATGGCAGCAATCTTAACTGGTTTTGGTGGAGCTGGCATTGTCATTGCCCTCAAGGTAGGTACCATGAGTATGGGAGATTATTTAACCTTTGTTATTTTATCGATGGTGTTGGGTTTAACTTTTTTAAGCATAGCCCTATTGTTATCAGTTGTCACAAGTAGAAGGGCTCAAGCCATGGGTCTGGCGATATTCGCGTGGTTTTTGATGGTTTTGGTTTATGACTTTTTGGCAATCGGTGTGGCTTCCATGCAGCAGATAAAAATTGTCATTCCTCTATTATTGACTTTGCTATTATTAAACCCGGTGGACATGGTTAGGGTGTTGGTGATTTTACGACTTGGGGGAGAAACAACCTTCGGTCCCACTCTAGCGGCTTTGACTCGTACCATTAGTTCAACTTCCGGAGATTTTCTTTTAATCTTAGTGTTATTTCTATGGGTAGTGATTCCTTTGATATTGGCGGTTGCGGCCTTCGGGCGTCGCCAGGATTATTAGGAGGAGCAACATGAATAAAAAATATATTTTAGAAATTGAAGGGCTTAATAAATTTTTTGGTAGTTTTCAGGCGGTGAAAGACCTTAACTTGAAACTGGAAGAGGGCGATATTTTCGCTTTATTGGGCCATAATGGTGCTGGAAAATCCACCCTAATAAAAATGCTTTTAGGCTTGGTTAATCCCTCCGGCGGAAAAGTTACGATAGGTGGGATTCAACAAGATGGCCGGAATAGGGCTATCAAATATAAAATAGGTTATTTGCCGGAAAGGATGTATTTCTATGATAACTTAACCGCTTGGGAAACCATTGTTTTTTATGCCAAACTAAAGAATTTATCTCTTGCCAGGTGTGAGGAAGTTCTGAAACAAGTGGGCCTTACTGAGTTTAAGGGACGCAGGGTAGGTGCTTTTTCAAAGGGCATGCAGCAGAGGCTGGGCCTTGCTCAGGCTATAATCCACAAACCCGAATTGTTAATTTTAGATGAGCCTACTACAGGTTTAGATCCCATCGGAATTATTGAACTCAAAAAAATGATTCGCCAATGGAATGATTCCGGGGTTACAATTTTATTTTCAACCCATAACCTAGCCGATGCGGAAGAGTTGGCAGATAATATTGGTATTATTAATAAGGCAGAAATGATCGCAATTGGCACACAACAGCAGTTAGAAGAACAATTAAGTTTAAAAACCAAGATGACAATTAAGCTAGCTTGCTCCTACCCTCAATTATGGCAGTTGCTTATGGCCAAAGGGATAGGGCCACTGGAGGTTAGGATGGATTCCATATTGCTAACCTGTCATAGGGAGGAGAAAGCAAAGGTGTTAAAGCCTTTAATGGAGGCAGGAATTACAATTTCAGACATAATTATTGAGGAGCCTAGCCTGGATGAAATTTATCGGGTTTTAGTAGAAAAAGCTAATATTAAAAATCAAGAAAAGGTTAACCCCAGAAACGATACCGTCTTAGTAGGGGCATTGTAAACATATTGGTAAATTGCTTTTTCGCCTATCCCCTTAATAATGCAAAGGAGAATGAGGGGCTTAGAAACCCTTCATTCTTACCTTTGCAATTTATTTTTTCTTTGCGAGACAATAGATTCGTTGACAAACGCATGTCTATTAGCTAAACTAAAAAGGCATTTAAGCACCTAGCGGAAAGTTGAATAACTCCTTTTCTTTGTACCACTAATTAAATATGCTGGGGTAGCTCAGCCGGTAGAGCAATTGATTCGTAATCAATAGGTCGAGGGTTCAAGTCCCTTCCTCAGCTCCAAAGAATGAATTTGCCTGTGATTTGAATAAAATCGCAGGTTTTTTGAATTTTAAGGGTTAATGCTTGTTATTTTACGGGTTTTCCTTTTAAAAACCTTAAAACTTAACTTTTATTTAAATTATTTGTCAAAGATATATTTATATACCTGTACCATGATAAAGTGCTATAATTCAAAGGAGATAATAATAAGGCTTGTTAATTAAAAATAATTTTATTTATAGGCTAATCATTTTAAAATTGAAGAGAAAGGAAATTTGCCATGAAAAACAAAAAAAGGAAATGGATAATTATCATTGTCTTGGCACTAATTGTAGTTGGTTTGGGAATTGGGTCGGTAGTTAATAAAAATCTTAATGCGCTAAAAAATATGGGTTTGGAACAAGAGGTGGAATACACAGTTGCTAAAGGGGATATCTCCATTTCCGTTTCAGGCAGTGGTAATGTTTATCCTGCTGATAGAAGGCTGATTAGGTCGGAAGTTAACGGTATTGTTGACGAAATTTTTGTTAGTGATGGCGAACCGGTAGAAAAAGACCAAATGCTTCTCTCCCTTAAATCAAATAATACCGGTAGCGGTCAAACGGAACTAAGCAGTATAAAACTGAGTATTGAAAGATCCCAAAAGGAATTAAACGATTTGTATGAAAAACAAAAACAGCTTGCTATTTACGCTCCTATTTCCGGTGTTGTTTCAGACTTTAAACTAGAGGCTGGGGATCAGTTGGGAGCGAATGCCCCTGTTGGAAAAATTAAAGATATTAACAATGCCTATTTTGAAGCATATTTTAACAAGGCTTCTTTTGAAAAAATAACCATAGGAGATACGGCTTCCCTGTTGGTCAATGATTTTTTTACCACTATAACTGGGACTGTTGTTGAAAAAGATAGCACCCCTGTTCAAAAAGGTGCTGGTGCTTTCGGTTTATTGGTAACCATTAAGACAGATAATCCCGGCGGATATAGTGTTGGTGATTTAGCGCAGGTTACTGTAGAAAATTACCAGGGTAGCTTCCAAAGTATGGATAAGGCCCAAATGGCAGCAACAAAGGAGGAACAAATTATTGCTAAAATTGGGGGCAAGGTTAAATCCACCCATATTAAAAACGGAGAAAAAGTGACCAAGGGTGATTTAATTGCCACCATCGAAGACGACCTAAGTCTCAGTATAGCAGAGAAGCAAAATGCTATTGCCAAATTTCGTTCTCAATTGGAGGAATTGGAGGAAGGTAACACCCTCTACTCTCCAATAAAAGGGACCGTCTTAAAAGTTGCCGTTGCCGAGGAGGATGTAGTTGATAGGGCTACAGTTTTAGTGACTGTGGCAGATTTAGCCAATATGGAAGTCAAAATAGCTGTTGATGAGCTTGATATCAATAAAATAAAAGCAGGGCAAGAAGTCGAAGTCACATCGGAAGTCTATCCCACCGAAAAGTTTCGTGGCATAGTTTCCAAGATGGCTTTGGAGGGTGCCGGCCAAAGCGGTGTGACAACTTACGAGGTAACAATCGCTTTGGATGATCGAAAATCGCTAATGGCCGGAATGAGTGTAGACATTGAAATTTCCGCAGAAAGCAGGGAGGATGTTTTAGTGGTCCCCATTGAAGCCCTAAAAAAAGTCGAGGGTAAATACACGGCAACTGTTAAAGATGTCACTGGAAATAAATCGGATGTGGATGTTACTCTCGGTTTAGTGACAAAAAACATGGTTGAAATAACTGCCGGTTTAAATGAAGGAGATATAATAGTATATAAAAAATTATTGCTAAATGACTATAATAATGATGGTTTCATTATGGGCTTTGATCCCCCGGGAAGGGAAGGCGGTAACCACCCACAGGTAGGGGGCAATAGGTAATGATAGATTTAAAAAATGTCACCAAAACCTACGACATGGGTGCGGTAGAAGTTAAGGCGTTAAGAGGAGTAACCTTACATGTTGATGAGGGAGAGTTTCTATCCATCATAGGGCCCTCTGGTTCAGGCAAATCCACTTTAATGAATATAATCGGCTGCCTTGATTTACCTACATCCGGCGAATACTATCTGGATGGTAAGGAAATCAGTACCTATGATGAAAAACAGTTGGCCAAAATCAGAAACCAAAAAATAGGTTTTGTTTTTCAAAAGTTTAATTTGTTGCCTAAACTATCAGCTTTAGAAAATGTGGAACTGCCTTTGATTTACAGAGGCATGAGTTATAAGGATAGAATGCGTAAAAGCATCGAAACCTTGGAAAGGGTGGGTTTGGGAGATAGAATGTCCCACAAACCTACAGAACTTTCCGGTGGTCAGCAACAACGTGTGGCTATAGCCAGAGCATTGGCTGGTAATCCCCCTGTTCTTTTGGCAGATGAGCCTACAGGTAATTTAGATTCTAAATCAGGACAGGATGTATTGGCCTTAATTCAAGAGTTAAGCCGGGAAGGTAAAACTATTGTGCTGATCACCCATAATGCAGAGATTTCTAAAGAAGCAAAGAGAACTGTCGCGATAATAGATGGGCAACTGGTTGATAATGGTTAAAGAAAGGAAATTGCGATGAATATAAGAAATATAATTAAAATGGCTTTTCAATCTTTTCTTTCCAACAAATTAAGAACATTTCTAACCATGCTGGGCATCATTATAGGCGTCTTTGCCGTAGTTGTTTTAATTTCTATTGGACAGGGTGCCACTAAAGGGGTGACCGAGAGTATCTCCAGTATGGGTGCCAATATTATTAATGTTAATGTTTTTGATAGAAAACAAGTGATGAAATTAAAAGATATGGATAAATTAGCAAGCCTGCAAGGGGTAAAAAGCGTAACTCCGGTGTATTCTGTATCAACTACAGTTAAATATGATTTAGAAAAAGCCAGAGTTGCCATCAATGGCGGGAACGAAAATTATATGAAGATCAACAATTATGAAATAGATGCGGGTAGGGTAATTACCCCGGTTGATGTGGATTACAGAAATAGAGTAGCAATCATTGGACGCACTACAGCCGATAAATTGTTTGATGCAGAAAACCCTCTTGATAAGGAAATTTCTGTTGACGGCATCAAATACACGGTGGTAGGAATTTTGAAAGAAAAAGAAAGCAATCTTATGGGAGACAGTAATGACACAGTGATTGTTCCTGTTACCAGCTTAATGCGCCAATATAATCTGACCCAAATTAATAGTATCGTGTTGCAAGCAAACTCTGCTGAGGAATCCGCTTTGGCAAAGGAAAATGTCCAAGGGTATTTACTTGACCGCTTCGGGAATAAGGATTCCTTTATGGTTTTAAGCCAAGACGAAATGCTGAGTATTTTAAAAGAGGTAACAGGTATGCTGACAATTATGTTGGGAGGCATAGCTGGAATTTCGCTCCTGGTAGGAGGCATTGGTATCATGAATATTATGCTGGTTACCGTAACCGAAAGAACTAGGGAAATAGGCATTAGAAAGGCCATAGGGGCTGGGAGGGGGAACATTTTAGTTCAGTTTCTGATTGAGTCCTCCGTGATGAGTGGAGTAGGAGGGTTAATAGGGGTAGTACTTGGTATACTCACATCCTATTTAATTACCGGGGCCATGGGAATAAGGTATGTAACCGGTATTCCCGTGATACTTGGAGCCTTAATCTTCTCTTTATTCGTGGGAATCTTTTTTGGCTTATACCCGGCGAATAAAGCTTCAAAATTTAAACCGGTGGATGCTTTGAGATACGAATAGTCGGGTTGAAAGACAGCTAATGGGTACGCGCATTATTTCTATATTTATATTAATTAGATAATCTTGACAAAAAACAAGGCCCTCTGGAAAGTTTTTATGATATACTAATTTTAGGGCTTCTTTGCATTGCTTTTTGGCAAGATTGGAGGGGATTCAAATCAGAATTTTACTGCTTTTGTTTGTAACAGTTTCCTTTTTAGATCTATTTACACAGCTCCCTATTATTTCTCCTATGGCGATTAGCCTCGGTGCCGCTCCCCTGTTAGTGGGGTTGGCTGTAGGAATGTATTCCTTTACCAATATGTTCGGTAATATGGTGGGGGGCATGGGAATAGATCGTTTTGGAGCAAAATGGGTGTTGATGACTGGCATGTTGGTTACAGCGTTTAACTTATTATTATATACGACTGTAGCTACACCTGTTCAGCTTATCGTGGTGAGATTAATCCACGGTACCAGTTCGGGATTGTTAGCCCCCAGTGCTTTTGCCTTAATGGCTCAAGCGGCCAAAGAAGGACAATATGGCCGAACAATGGCCCATACGGGAGCCATCGTGGGTTTTTCAGCTATTATCGGTCCTGCCTTTGGGGGCATAATTAGCGCCAAATTTGGTTTTGACTCAGTGTTTTATTCCGTGTCGGTTCTAATGGTGCTGAGTGCTATTTTAGTCTGGCTTTTTGCACCAATGCCAAAGCACCGGCTCAAAAAAGAAAAAAGTGAATCCTCTAAGGGCGAATTTAAATCTTTGTTGGCTTGCAGACCCTTGACTAACACTTATTGGGGTTCATTTGCTTTGTTTTTTACCTTGGGAGTAGTTACGGTTTTACTGCCAATCAGAGCAGCACAGATCTCCCCGGATGGGGCTTTAGGCGGTATGATGATCAGCACCTTCGGTGTGGTAGCGATTTTGGTATTTTTACTACCTACCAATAAGATGTATGATTATTTTAATCCCCAAAAAATACTGACCTCCGGTATGTTTACAGTTGCCATGTCCCAAGCATTTTTGGCTGTTTCCATCAATAAATTGCCGATCTTTCTTTCCATGGGGGTCTTTGGTTTAGGCTTTGCTTTGATGTTTCCGGCTATGACCACAATTATTATGAATTGGGTTCCCATCGTTCACAGGGGTAAGGCTTTCGGTATTTTCTATGCCTGTTTTTCTTTAGGTGTGGTAGTAGGTTCCTTTTCCGTAGGTTTGTTAAAAGCTTCCCCGGAAATAGGTTTTATAATAAGCTCTGTCATTGTTTTCCTAATGGCTTTGTATGTGCGTTATCGCTACCTTTACCTGCCCGACTATAAGGGAGTTTTAGAAGAGAAGACCGAAACCAACTAACTGAAAACTAAGTACTTTATAAAGCAGTTGTCAGCCTTGACAAGTGCTTTTTTTCTTTAGTATGAACAATATGAACAAAATATTGCCGTAATTTCAAAGGGATGTTATTATAATATTCAGTAAGTTCAAACTCTTCCTACTTCATCTACGGAGGTAGGGTTTGAGCCTCATTAACCATTTTAAGGGAGGTAAATGTATGTCTGCTAAAGGTAAACTTTCTTTGTTGCTGGTGATATTGCTTGCTTTTGCATTGGTAGTAGCTGGTTGTGGTAGTAAAGAGCCGGCACCCGCACCTGCACCACCCTCGGAGGGGGACCCCGCTCCGGTCCAGGAGGCTGTAAAGGATTATCCTAAAACATTAACTCTTGGTTCCGCTTCAATTGGCGGTGTTTATCATGTTTATGGGGGTGCTTGGGCCCAGATTATTGAAAGGTCTCTAGGGGTTCCAACTGCAGTAGAGGTAACCGGTGGTCCTAACCAAAACATGATTTTGATTCAAAACAAGGATGCCGAGCTGGGGATGATTACCATGGGTCCCGCTTGGGAGGCATGGCATGGCGAGGGTGATTGGACAGGTGGAGTTGAACACAAAGATGTTAGAGTTATTTTCCCCATGTATAATACCTATTCCTCTTGGTGGGCAAGCGAAAAATCCGGCATTAAAAGCTTGGGAGACCTAGAGGGCAAAACCATTGGTGTTGGGCCGGCAGGTGGCACCTCCGGTACTTATCATCCCAGAATTCTTGAATTGTTGGGTATTAAAACTACTAATAGGTTAGCCGGTGCCAGCGATTTAGCCTCCCAGCATATTGATGGCCAAATCGCCGCAAACAGTTTTGCATCCGGAATTCCTATGCCTACTGTTTTGGAAACGGCAGCTCAAATGAAAATCAATGTTTTTGGCGTTGATGGGGAATACCGTGATAAGGTTGTTTCCGAGTGGCCTTACTGGAGTCCGGCTGTTATTCCGGCCAGTACTTATGATTTTCTTAAGGATGATGTAGAAACTATCGGTATTTGGAACATGGCCGTTGCCCACAAAGATTTATCTGATGAGTTTGTTTATGATATGGTAAAAGCCGTCTTTGAAAATCAGTCTGATTTGGTCATCGCTACTAAATCTGCTGAAGAGACTGTTCCCGAAAATATCTCCAATAATAATTGGATGTGGATGCATCCTGGTGCCATCCGCTACTATGAGGAAATAGGTATCAAGCTATCCCCGGATGTATATCCGCCGGAATACAAAAAATAATTACTAACTCCTAGGTTAAGTATTTAAACAGTAGACAGTTAATACGGTAAAGGCGATTCTAAAGAATCGCCTTGCCGTAAGTTTATAAGTTTTCAGCACTCAAAGGTTAGAAAGGAGTTCTGCCATGACAAAAGAGATAGATAATGATCAGCAGCAGCTATTGGAAGGGCAGATAGAACAAGCTACACCAATAGATCTGGAACCGGATATGGATTCTGAATTAGGCAGTATCAGGCAGTTTAAGGGTGGACTGGGAAAGATAATTTTTGTTTATGCGGCATTGGTTGCTCTGTTTCATATTTTATCTTTAATGTTTTTCCCTTTAGAAACATGGACATATCGCGTTGTTCACTTATCAACCCTTTCCGTACTTGGCTTTTTATTATATCCGGGGTATGGTAAAAACAAGGATAAGATCCATTGGACGGATTGGTTGTTTGCGGTTTTAAGTATAGTGGTTTTAGTTTATATTATTTATAATTTAGATAAATTGATATTCCGTACAGGTGTTAACCCGGTAGAGTGGGATTTTTATATTGCCTTAATAGGTGTTTTCCTAGTGCTAGAGCTAACTAGAAGAACGGCGGGCTGGTCCCTTCCCATTTTGGTGGGTGTCTTTGCGGTCTATGTTTTTGTTGGACCTTATTTGCCGGGGATATTACAGCATAAAGGGTATTCTGCTGCCAGATTTTTAACTTACACTTTTAGCTTAAATGGCGTTTTTAGTGTACCGATTGATATTTCTTCCCGTTACATTATTTTGTTTATTGTTTTCAGCGCTTTTTTACAGGTTTCAGGTGTGGGAAAATTCTTTGTGGAATGGGCCTTTTCTGTCAGCGGACATAAAAGGGGGGGGCCGGCTAAAGTGGCTGTTTTGGCCAGTGCTTTAATGGGCACCATGAATGGAACCTCCGCCGGTAATGTGGTGGCGACAGGAAGCTTGACAATTCCCTTGATGGAAAAGGTAGGCTATTCGCCCCGATTTGCCGCTGCAACAGAAGCAGTAGCTTCTACGGGGGGACAAATCATGCCCCCTATAATGGGTGCCGGTGTCTTTATTATGGCTGAGTTAACAGGAATTCCCTATCAAAGGATTATGATGGCAGGAATTGTGCCGGCAATTCTTTATTTTCTATCGGTGTATTTTATGGTGGATTTTGAAGCTATCAAACTGAAACTGTTCGGTATCCCTAAGCATTTGCTGCCAAGCGGCAAAACCATCATGCGGAGAATGTACCTGTTTTTACCTGTGTTAATCCTGTTTGGCTTGTTGATGTCGGGGAAATCCGTGGTTTATGCCGGTTTTTATGCGATCATCAGCAGCATTCTTGTTAGTTGGTTTGGAAAGGATTCTAGGGTAAACTTTTCTAAGTTTATGGAAGCTCTGGAAGGAGGAGCCAAAGGTTCCATTCAATTAATGGCGGTGTGTGCATCTGCCGGTATTATTATGGGTGTTATTTCACTTACCGGCATTGGGCTAAAGTTCTCCACCATGCTTTTGGGGATTGCAGGCTCTAGTCAGTTGCTGGCATTGCTATTTACAATGGGCATTGTTATCATTTTAGGAATGGGTATGCCGACTACTGCCGCTTATGCGGTAGCAGCGTCTGTTGTGGCCCCGGGTTTAATCAAAATGGGTCTTGATCCTTTGATTGCTCATATGTTTATTTTCTACTTTGCCTGTTTATCCGCTATCACACCTCCTGTGGCTTTAGCAGCCTATGCAGGTGCAGGTATCAGTGGCAGTGACCCGATGAAAACAGGTCTTACTTCCTTTAGACTAGGTTTAGCTGCCTACATCGTACCTTTCATGTTTTTCTATGCCCCGGAGATTCTTCTGGAAGGCAGCTTGGCCATTACTTTAGTGCGTACTGTTACAGCGGCTATTGGTGTCTTCGCTCTCGCAGCCTCTGTCCAGGGACAGTTTTTTGGAAAAACAAACGTCTTTACAAGGGTATTGCTATTTGCCGCCGCTCTCGGTTTAATTACTCCAAGTGTGGTGTTTGATATTTTAGGTTTTGCTTTCTTGGTTGCTTATTATTTCTATCAAAAATTAATTGCACCGAAAAAAGCATTGGAACCCGAGATCAGTTCTGTCGGTTAACCCAATAAGTTACTATTTCAAGACTCCCTTAAGGGAGTCTTTTTTATTACCTTAGTTTAATTTACTAATGACGGTTTTGTAAATAATAAAGGAGAAATTGGAGGAAAAGTCGAACTATTCGCTATTATCTATTTGGAGGAAAAATGGTGCGTTTAAAGCCGCTGGGAATTCAAACAAAAATTACTTGGTTAGCCTTTGGGATTGTTTTAATTTCCCTGCTGTCGGCGCTGACAGTTTTTGTAGTATATTATGTTGCTAACTTAGAAAAGGAAATAGGCTCCAGGGCCCTGGCGATAGCCAGGACATTAGCTCAAATAGAAAAAATTCAAGATAATGTAGGCCTGCCCGGCGGGGTTAGGGTTATTCAACCTATTGCTGAAAACACCCGCCTGGCCACGGATGTCGAGTATGTTGTTATCTTGGATATGGAGGGAACCAGGTATTCCCATCCCTCGGAGTCTTTCCTTGGACAAAAATTTGGCGGCGGTGATGAGGCTGCCTCTTTCCAGGATAATGAATATGTTTCTCATGCAATTGGCATTTTGGGGCCTTCGGTGAGGGCCTTTGTCCCCATTAAGACGAATGAGGGACTTACCCAAGTGGGGGTGGTGGTGGTAGGGATTCTTACTCCAACTTTTTATCAAACCATTTGGGGTCTTCGCTTTGAAATTTTTCTTCCTCTTTTGGTGGGCATGGTGGCCGGAATTTTCGGTTCAATTTATTTGGCCAGGGATATAAAGAAAATCTTATTTAATTTGGAACCCAGAGAAATTGCGAGACTGCTAGAAGAAAGGGTAGCTATTTTGCAATCCATGGCTGATGGCATAATTGCCATTGATAAGGAACATAAGATTACCATTTTTAATGAAGTTGCCCAAAGACTATTAAATGTGAAAGGTGATTGGATAGGAAAATCAATTCTGGATGCTATTCCTGATTCTCGGTTGCCCCAAACTATTGCTAGAGGAGAGAGAACCTTTAACCAGGAAAGAATAGTAGGTAATGCGACAGTTTTAGCCAGTCGCTTTCCCATTATCGTTAAGGGTGAGATTGTGGGGGCGGTCTCTTTAATACGGGATAAAACGGAGGTACATCGTTTGGCGGTAGAATTAACCGGCGTCAAGCAATATATTGAAGCCTTAAGGGTCCAAAGCCACGAATATTTGAACAAGCTTCATACTATTGCCGGTTTATTGCAACTAAAAAGATATACAGAGGCCATTGATTATGTGTTTGCATTATCGGAAGAACAGCAGGAGTTGATTGGTTTTTTAGGTAAAAATATTAAAGACTATAGTGTTGCCGGGCTACTTTTAGGAAAATACGGTCGTGCCAAGGAATTACAAATAGACCTTTACATTGATCGAAATAGCTTATTGCAGAAAACATTGGAACCCGTGGAAAGCACAGCTTTGGTGATTATATTAGGTAATTTATTAGAAAATGCTATGGAGGCAGTACAAACGATGCCCTCGGAAAGAAGGAAGGTTTGGTTTTCTTTGGAGGAAAAAGAAGACAGCTTGCAGATTAAAGTAAAGGATTATGGACAAGGGATTCCGAAAGAGTTTAGGGATCAAATTTTTACCGCCGGTTTTTCAACTAAAAATAAATCAAACCGCGGCTATGGATTACCTTTAATTAGGAGGAACGTGCAAAGTCTTGGCGGCGAACTGATTTTAAACAGCACGGAAGGACAAGGCACCGAGTTTATTGTGAATTTGCCTAAATTAAAAGGGAGTGTATAAAATGTTAGGCATTGTAATTGTCGAAGACGATCCCATGGTATTGGAGGTTAATAAGCAATATATCGAAGCGGTGGGTGGCTTCAGGATTCTGGGTGTAGCCGATCAGGCTTTAGAGGCTTTGCAGATGGTAAAACAATTGGAACCACAGCTTTTACTTTTAGATATATTTTTGCCGGATGAAAAGGGTTTATATGTTTTGAAAGAAATAAGAAGGCTTGGTTTACCCACCGATGTGATCATGGTCACGGCCGCCAGGGATGTGGAAACCATTCAGCAGGGTTTTAGACATGGGGTAGTAGATTATATTGTTAAGCCCTTTCGCTTTGAAAGAATAAAAAATGCCTTAATTTCCTACCAGGAAATGTATCGCCAATTGCAGCAAAAGGATGCACTTAATCAAATGGAAATTGATGATATGGGTTTAAGCAAAAGTAAACCCTCGGAATTACCCCTACCTAAGGGTTTAACCGAAACAACTTTGAAACAAATTCTGCTGCTGCTGCACGAGGACAGGGGTAGTTTTTCAGCTGAGGAGGTTGCTGCTAACCTAGGTATAGCCAGGGTTACCGCCAGGAGGTATTTGGAATACTTGGTGAGTAAGGAAAAGGTAGAGTTGGAAATGCAATACGGCTCCGTAGGCAGACCAATAAACAGGTATAGAGTTAAATAAGCTATTATAGGTGATGGTTAATGAATACTTTACGAAAAATTTGTTTGGGTATAATAACGGTTTTTTTGCTCCTTTCATCAGGATGTTCCGAGCGGGCGGAGGATTTGGAGCAAGTGAGTAAAGATGAGAAAATTGTGATTAAATTCTCTCATGTTGTAGCTGAAACCACCCCGAAAGGCTTGGCCGCTCAGCGATTTGCTAATATGGTAAAAGAGCGCACCGGAGGTAGGGTGGAAATACAAGTTTATCCGAATTCAACTTTATATAAAGACGGAGAAGAAATGGTAGCCCTTGATCGCAATCAGGTACAGATTATTGCACCTGCTACAGCAAAGTTAGGGGAGGTATTCCCCTTATGGCAGCTTTTTGACTTACCATTTTTGTTTAAAAATGAAAGCGAAGTACATAGGGTTATGGATGGAAAAGCCGGCAAAATGTTAATAGATTTACTGGAGGGCAATTCCATCAAGGCTTTAACAATCTGGGATAATGGTTTTAAACAGTTTACGGCTACTGTCCCTTTGAAAAAGATTGATGATTTTCGGGGTGTAAAATTTAGGGTTATGCCTGGAAGCAAATTATTGGAGGAACAATTTAGGCAGCTAAAAGCCATCACAGTTCCCTTAGCCTTTAATCAGGTTTATAATGCATTGAAGGAAGGTCAGGTGCAAGCTTCAGAAAATACCCCTTCGAATATTTATTCCGAAAAATTTTATAAGGTGCAGCCCTATTTGGTTTTGAGTAACCACGGCTATCTTGGATATGCAGTTCTGGTTAATACTGACTTCTGGGAGGGGCTACCGGAGGATATACGGCTCATACTGCAAGAAAGTTTGGCTGAAGTTACCCAGTGGCAAAGGGAAATTGCTGTTGAACAAAATGCTCTAGATTTGGAAGCTATTAAATCTTCGGGCCAAGTCGTTGTTTGGGAATTAACGGAGGCGGAAAAAGTTTTGTGGGAGGAAATAATGCAGCCCGTTTACCGGCAGTTTGAATTTATAGGGGGTACGAGTTTATTAGAGGAAGCAAGGCGAGATTTAGAAAACCCCTAGCTAAATATAAAATATTAAGGAAAGCAGGGAGAAAATGAACAGTTTTTTGCAGTTCTTGGCGTCTAAAATAATAGTGGTGGATGGGGCAATGGGTACCTTGCTACAAGCAAGGGGGTTGCCGGCGGGTGCTTGCCCTGAGTCCTATAATTTGACCAACCCCGAAATCGTGGCTCAAATTCATCGTGATTATTTGTTGGCGGGAGCCGATATTGCTACTGCCAACACTTTTGGGGCTATTCCGCTAAAGTTAAAAGAATATGGTTTAGAGAAACAAACAAAAGAGATCAATTTAAGAGCCATCCAATTAGCCAGGAAGTCCTTTCGGGGTGAGAATAAATTTGTAGCAGGCTCCATGGGGCCTTTAGGTAAATTTATTGAACCCCTCGGTGAGTTATCCTTTGATGAGGCCTATGAGCAATTTGCCCTGCAGGCTAACGCCTTTGAAATTGCAGGGGCAGATTTAGTAATCATCGAGACCATAGGGGAATTAAGTGAGCTAAGGGCGGCAATTTTAGCGGCAGTGGAAAACTTTTCAGGTCCGGTGTTGGCCACCATGACCTTTGAGGCCAACGGCCGTACTTTTACAGGAACAGACCCATTAACGGCAGCAGTAGTGGCAGAAAGGCTTGGTATCACGGCCTTCGGGGCAAATTGTTCCCTAGGGTCCGAAGGGCTATTGCCAATAGCCAAAAAATTGGTGGATGCCACTAACTTGCCTATTTTAATTTCACCGAATGCAGGGTTACCGGAAATACATGAGGGGAAAACGATCTTTAAAGAAACACCCGAGATAATGGCCGAAAATATAGAAAAATATATTTTGGCCGGTGTTGGATTGGTTGGTTCTTGTTGCGGCAGCACTCCGGCCCACACTAAATTAATCAGCGAAATGGCAAGTAAGCACCGGCCTCAGTTGCGTGCTCAGGATTTTGGCTTGAGAGTGGCTAGCCGTTCTAAAACAGTAACAATTTCCACTACAAAAATGCCCATTATCATCGGGGAAAGAATTAACCCTACCGGGAAAAAAGCTTTGTCTCAAGAAATAAGAGAAGGCAAAACCGAAATAATTCGTCGGGAAGCTATTGAACAAGTGGAGGCCGGAGCCCATATTTTGGATGTTAACCTAGGTGTCCCGGGTACAGATGAAAGCTCCTCCATGGAAAAAATTATACCTGTTATTCAAAGCATTGTAGATGTCCCGCTGATGATTGACAGTACAAACCCCAAGGTGGTAGAGAGGGCTCTTAAAAGCTACTGTGGTAAGGCTATAATTAACTCGGTAAACGGGGAGGAGGAAAGCCTCGACAATATCTTGCCATTGGCGAAAAAATATGGGGCGGCTGTTTTGGCCCTAGCCTTAGATGAAAGAGGACTCCCCGAGACCGCAGAAGAAAGGCTACTTATCATCGGCCAGATTGCAAAAAAGGCTGAGGAATATGGCATTCCTAAAAATGAGCTCGTAGCCGATTGTTTGGTGCTCACTGCCAGTGCTCAGCCCGAAGGCAGTAAGGAGACTTTGAAATCCTTAACCATGGTCAGGGAAGAGCTGGGTATACCTACCAGCCTAGGTGTTAGCAATGTTTCCTTCGGCCTACCAAACAGGCCATTAGTTAATAAAGCTTTTTACGCCATGGCTTTAGCCTATGGATTGGATGCGGCCATTATAAACCCTTTAGATCAAAAAATGATGGATATTTATGCAGCGGCCAATGTGTTAACAAACAGAGACAGCCAAGGTGCCCATTATATCGACAGTCAAAAAAAAGGTGAGCCCAAAATTGAAAAACCAGAAGACAAAAAAGCTTTAACAATTATTGACAGGCTACAGCAGGGGGTTCTACTGGGTGATTCGGAAAATATTACTCAGCTGCTAAAAGAAGCGCTTAATTCTTCGTTGACCCCTTTTGAAATTTTTAACCAAGCCCTTATTCCCGGGATAGAAGAGGTGGGCAAGCTTTTTGGCGAGGGGGTTTATTTTTTGCCTCAGTTAATTGCCTCCAGTGATACAATGACAGCTGCTTTTCAATATTTAAAACCGGAAATGGAGAAAAGCCCTGTTGAAAGCCTGGGAACAATTGTATTGGCAACTGTTAAAGGGGATATTCACGATATAGGTAAAAACATTTTTGCTGTATTATTAAAAAATCATGGTTATAATGTTATTGATTTGGGTAGAAATGTAGACAATGAAGTAATTATTAAAGAGGCAAAAGCGGCCGAAGCACAAGTGATTGCTTTAAGCGCTTTAATGACTACTACCATGCCCCACATGGAGGAGCTGATTAAAAAGATTGCCCAAGGTGACTTGGATTTTAGTGTGATTGTAGGCGGTGCTGCCGTAAACCAGCAATATGCCGAACAAATTGGGGCAGATGGCTATGCCCCTGATGCCATTCGGGGGGTAGATTTGGTAAAAAGCTTGTTTGCAAGAAATCAATTAAGGTAGCCTGGGGCTACCTTTTTTTATTTCCTAAATCCTATCAGTTATGATAAAATGAGCTAATGGAAGAAAGATGAATAATCATAGAATTAATAACGGAGGCGAATCTATTAATGAAACAGAAAGTATTGATTATGGGGGCAGCAGGTCGGGATTTTCATAATTTTAATACCTATTTTAGGGATAATGATAATTATGAGGTGGTTGCTTTTACTGCTACTCAAATACCGGATATTCACGGTCGAAACTACCCGGCTGGTTTGGCTGGCAGGGCATATCCGGACGGTATTCCAATTTATGAGGAAAACGAGTTGGAAAGTTTAATTGAGAGATTACAAATAGATCAGGTGATTTTTGCATACAGTGATATTTCTCACCAGGCCATTATGGAGAAAGCTGCGAGGGTCATGGCTTGCGGAGCAGATTTTCATTTGATGGGCCCTAAAACTACCATGTTGAAAAGCAAGGTGCCCGTTCTGGCAGTTTGCGCCGTCAGGACAGGAGTCGGTAAAAGTCAAACTACCAGAAAGGTAGCCCATATACTTAAAAGTAAAGGTAAAAAGGTTGTAATTATTAGACATCCCATGCCCTATGGGGATTTGGCTCAGCAAGCTTGTCAGCGTTTTGCCTCCTATGAAGATTTAGATAAGCAGCAATGTACCATAGAAGAAAGGGAGGAATATGAACCTCACCTCGATAATGGTTTTGTGGTCTACGCAGGTGTAGACTATCAGTTGATATTGAAAGAAGCGGAAAAAGAAGCGGATATCATTCTTTGGGATGGCGGCAACAATGACATTCCTTTTTACAAGCCTGATTTGCAGATAACTTTAGTAGACCCTCATCGGCCGGGGGATGAGATTTCTTATCACCCGGGCACTACAAATTTAATGTTGGCTGATATAGTAATTATAAATAAAATCGAAACAAGCAGTCCGGAAAACGTGCAAGTGGTGAGAAGGAACATCAGAAAATACAATCCCGAGGCAATCATTGTTGAGGCTGCCTCGCCTATTTATATTGATAATAGCTCGATAATCAATAACGCCAGAGTTTTAGTGATAGAAGACGGCCCGACTTTAACCCACGGTAACATGGTTTATGGGGCCGGTGCTATCGGGGCGGAAAAATACGGTGCGAAGGAATTGGTAGATCCCAGACCCTTTGCAATAGGCAGTATCAAGGAAACCTTTCAAAAATACGGACATTTAAGCTACGTGCTGCCGGCAATGGGTTACGGTAAAGTGCAACTGAGGGAATTGGAAGAAACAGTTGCTAAAATTGATGCAGATGTGGTAGTTATCGGAACACCAATTGACTTGAGAAGGGTAATAAAGATTGATAAGCCTTCTGTTAGAGTTCATTATGAGTTGCAAGAAATAGGGGAACCAACTTTGGAACAATTATTGGTTGATAAATTTTAATCGAGTTTTTTAACGCTAAGGACAGATGGAGGAGCCCAAAAAATATGAGTATTGAGCAACTAACGGAATTAGGAAAAATTAAAAAATTTAAATCAGGAGATTTAATTTGTATTAAGGGCGAAACGGCGGGGCAAATGTTTATTCTTTTGTCGGGACAAGCAGGTATCTATTGGGACGAGCATGCAAACAAGGAGCAATTAAGCTTGTTGACAGCCGGAGATTTTTTCGGCGAGTTGGGGATTTTAGATGAACAGGCCTTGGATTTTACGGCAAAAGCTGAAAGCCCTGTGATTGCGTTGATAATTCCCTTAGAAAATAGCGATCGGCTTTTAAAATTAAGGCCGGACTTAGCGGCTAAAATTTTAGCTTCCATGGGCAGGAGAATCAGAACACTAGAAAGTTACCGGAGCAAGGTTGGCCAAAAAGAGCCAAGCATTGAAACAGCGATACTAAAGGCGGTTTTTCCTCAAGGAACGCGGGTGGAAAAATACGAGGAAGCAGAAAAGGAAGCTTTAATAAAAAGTGAAGAAATATTAGTTGAGGGGGGAGAAATCCTACCGTCGGGCCACGGCAGTTATCAGCTAATAGCGAGGGAAACGGATAAAAATTTCTACTATGAGAAAAAAGTTGACTGCCCCATTTGTGGAAATAGCTTTACTGCTATCATTCCCAGAATGACTAAACTGCGCTTGGTAAAAAGAGAAAATGATTTACGGGAGGTTTTTAAGGATTTTGATCCCTTATGGTATGCGGTTCGCATCTGTCCTCATTGTTTTTTCGCCAAATATCATGCCGATTTTGACAAAACACACAATTTAAGTAATAAAGGATTGAAGCCCTATAGGGACCAGGCATTGCAATTGGTAGATAAAATTTCATTGCCGGCCGATCAAACTTTAAGTATTAATAAGGTTTTCCTAGGTTATTATTTAGCTTTATATTTCGAGAAAATTGATAATGCGCCTTTGACAATGGCGAAATTATATATATCATTGTCTTGGTTATACAAGGATGTTCAAGACGAGAAAATGTATGAATATGCATGGAATAAGGCATTTAATTATTATCATCAAGTCTATTATAAAACTAATTTAGCAGGTTTGACCCCCTCACATGAGCAACAACTTTGCATCGTTTTAGGTGAATTGTTTTATCGTAAAGGTGAGAAAATGGAAGCATTGAAACATTTTTATGCCGCTATCAGGCGTAACGATGGCATTAGTTACTACAATAATTTAGCCAGGGATCGTTATATGGAAATTAAAGATGAAAACTAGTGCCGGAATCGGGCCTTTTAGACACCCGGAAAGAAGGTGATTAAATGCCTATCTTGTGGATTATTCTTGCTATCATGTTTCTGCCTGTCCTACTTGCTTTATTGTTTTTTCAAGTGGCGGCTTTTTCTTTCACGAAATTGGGCCTTTCTCCACTAGGCGCTGTTTTATTATTGGGCCTAAGTCTTTGGGGCAGTATAGTTAATATTCCCATTTCAAGGAGGCGCCTTTTGTTGGATGAGGAAAATCCAAGGCCGGTAAACAACTATATTTTTTATTACCCTCCTAGGGTAAAGGAACAAGTGATTTCTATAAATTTAGGCGGAGCTGTAATACCAATTTTGTTTAGTCTTTCCCTATTGGACAAGGTTCCCCTTGAACAGACATTTCTAGCTGTAGCTATTGTCGCTATTGTTGCAAAATCCCTGGCGAAGATTGTTCCAGGGGTTGGTATTAGATTGCCGGCCTTTATACCACCAATAGTAGCCGCCATCACCGCTTTAATACTAGCAGGTAATGCGGCGGCACCGGTGGCCTATATTGCCGGGGTTTGGGGGACGCTAATTGGGGCGGATCTGTTAAATATACCTAAGTTTGCGAGAATTGGGGCAGCCGTGATCAGCATTGGGGGAGCTGGAGTCTTTGATGGGATTTTTTTAGTTGGACTGATAGCTGCTTTATTGGCATAAGCTATTAAAAGACTATTTGCTCCTGCATTTTCACACATAATGAATTTTGGAGAGGATCATGAGAAGATGAAGGAGTTGGTAAAGTTTGCCGAGGTGGTTGTGGATATAGCTGATCGCAAGGTTGATCGGCCTTTTCACTATTCTATCCCGGAACATTTAATTGAAAAAATCGGCCCCGGAGTCCGTGTGTTGGTTCCCTTCGGGGCAAGGAAAATAGAGGGTTATGTGATCGGCTTAACCGCTAACCCCTCTGTGGCCGAAATAAAACCCATCTTGGAAGTAGTAGAAGGGGTTGTCAAAATTACAGATGAGCTTTTGCGGTTGGCACGCTGGATGGCAACATACTATATGTGTCCTTTAGTAGCGGTCTTGCAAAGTTTTTTTCCAAAAGGTAGCTACCATACCCCCATGAATGAATGGGTTTCATTGGTGCCGTCAATTACAGAAGAAGAACTGGTAAAAGTTCGCAGAAGGGCTCCTAAACAAGGACAGATTGTCGATGCGCTGCAACTAAAGGGCTCTCTGCCGGTTAGACAAATATTAAAAGAGCTAAAGGCCAGCCGAAAAAGCTTAACATCATTAGTTGAAAAAGGTATTCTAGATTTAGATTTTCAGGAGGAATTCCCCCATGAAAATATATCCCGGGAGTTAGAAAAGCCCTATATTTTAACAGCAGAGCAAACAAGGGCCTTTTCACTTATTCAACGAAATTTGTTGTCGGATAATTACCAAACTTTTTTGTTACATGGAGTTACAGGTAGCGGGAAAACAGAGATTTATTTTCGAAGTATAGCCCAAACTATCGAAGCAGGTTACCAGGCGATAATGCTCTTTCCGGAAATTTCTCTAACCATTCACTTAATTGAGCGTTTTAAAAATAGATTTGGCTCTCAAGTGGCTGTTATTCATAGTGGTTTAACGCTCAAAGAAAGGCATGAAACCCTTAAGCAGATAAGCCAGGGCCGGGTTTCCGTGATTATAGGGGCCAGATCGGCGGTTTTCGCACCTGTACCCAAGTTGGGTTTAATTATTTTGGATGAAGAGCACGAAACCAGTTACCAGCAGGACGCGACCCCCAAATACCACGCTAGGGAAGTAGCTATTGTGAGAGGTTTTTTAAATAAAGCTACCGTAATTTTAGGTAGTGCTACTCCTTCTTTGGAGAGCTACTACAAGGCTAAGGGCGGTAAGTTTCAATTAGTTCGGATGGTCAATCGGGTAGAACAACAGGGGCTTCCCAAGGTGTCGGTGGTTGATTTGAGACAAGAGTTGCGAACCGGTAATGACGGTTTATTCAGCAGTTTGCTACAAGACAAACTTAGAGATAGGCTGGAAAAAGGGCAGCAAAGTATTTTATTTCTAAATAGGAGAGGTTATGCTAACTTTTACCATTGCCGGGATTGTGGGCATGTGATTAAATGCAAAAACTGTGATGTTTCCATGGTTTACTATGCAAATAAGGATCAGCTAAAGTGCAATTATTGCGGTTACCATGAAAAGCCTCCCACCGATTGTCCCGCTTGCGGAGGGAATCGGGTTAGGCATCTCGGTGCAGGTACCGAAAAGGTGGAAAATGAGCTTCAAAAGTTGCTTCCTGAGGCTAGAATCATTAGAATTGATAGCGATACAATTAATAAAAAGGGCGAGCAAAAAAGGTTGTTTAAACTGTTTGAGGACGGCCAAGCTGACGTGATGGTTGGAACCCAGATGATTGCCAAAGGTTTAGATTTTCCGGGCATTACTTTGGTGGGTGTTGTTTTGGCAGATCAAATGCTTAATTTTGCAGATTTTCGAGCTAGGGAAAGAACATTTCAACTTTTGACACAAGTGGCGGGAAGGGCCGGTAGGGGGCAACTACCGGGAGAAGTAATTATTCAGGCCTACTCCCCGGAAGATTGGACTATTGGGGCGGCAAAGGAGCATAATTATAAAAAATTTTATGAGCAGGAGCTAAGGTTTAGGCAAATTTTAAAATACCCGCCCTACAGCCACTTAGCTAGAATTTTGGTGAGCGGTAAAGAGGAAGAGCAAGTAGAAAGGGTTTGTCATGAGGTTGCCGAAGTTATTTTCCCTAAACAAAAAAGCCTCGGTGTCGCTTTATTAGGTCCCGCTCAGTCTCCCGTGGCAAAGATAAACAACATTTATCGCTGGCAAATTTATTTAAAAGGTCCGGATATTAAAAAGATTAGGTATTTAATTGCTATTGCTTTAAATGAGGTGGCCCAAAAAAGAAATTTGCCCAGAAATGTGTATTTTAGTTTGGATATAGATCCTTTAGGAATGTTTTAAGGGGGGATTACAGTGGCAGTTTATAAAATTTTAGAGGTTGGGGACGATATTCTACGAACGAAGGCTAAAGAAGTCGTTAATTTTAATGACAGCATAAAAAGACTTTTAAGAAATATGGAGGATACCATGTATGATGCCGACGGGGTTGGCTTGGCGGCACCACAAATTGGAGTCTCCAAGAGGGTCATAATTGTAGATGTGGGGGACGGCTTGATTGAGTTGATAAACCCTGTGATCGAACAATTTGAAGGTGAGGAAGAGGACCAAGAAGGTTGTTTAAGCGTACCCGGCAGGCAGGGAATAGTAAAACGTGCTGCAAGCGTCAAGGTATCCGCCTTAGATCGAGCGGGGAATAATATTGTTATAGATGCGGAAGGGCTCTTGGCAAGAGCATTGCAGCATGAAATAGATCATCTTGAGGGCATTTTATTTATTGATAAGCTGGTTGCCGAAGTTCAGGGTGGTGATTAAAAATGGATCTGGTTTTTCTGGGAACTGCCGATTTTGCTGTCCCCTGTTTAAAAGCCGTCTGCCGAGCTGGGCATCGGGTGGTGGGGGTAGTCACCCAGCCTGATCGCCCTAGTGGCAGGGGTAAGAAAATTAACTACAATCCGGTAAAAAAAGCCGCCTTAGCTCTTGAATTAAATATTTTGCAGCCGGAGAGCATTAAGAAGCCTGCAGCAGTTGCTGAAATTACGGCCTTAAAACCGGAATTGCTTGTTGTAGTTGCTTACGGCCAATTGCTTCCTGGGGAATTGTTGGGAATAGCCCCCTTAGGTTGTATTAATGTACATGCTTCTTTACTCCCCAAGTACCGAGGTGGGGCACCTATACACAGGGCTATTTTAGCAGGGGAAACGGAAACAGGGGTTACCACGATGCACGTTTCGGAGAGTCTTGATGCCGGCGATATTATTCTACAAGCAAAAACTAAGGTTGATTCAGCTTCAACTGTGGGGGAACTTCATGATATACTGGCCGAAAAGGGAGCGGAGCTTCTTCTAAAAACTATTAATTTATTAGCCACCGGGGTGGCCCCCAGAATTGCCCAGGATCATAATAAAGCCAGCTATGCACCTCTGTTAACAAAAACGGATGAGAAAATTAATTGGGGAACTAGTGCATTCAATATCGTTAATTTGATTAGAGGTATGGATCCCTGGCCCGGTGCTTTTAGTTTTTGGAAAGGGAAAAACCTTAAGATTTGGAATGGGGAAATAGTTTACTTGGACGGGAGTCAGGCTCAGCCGGGGGAAATAATTGCGGCTTCTCAAGAAGGTATTCTGGTAGCGGCAGCAAACGATACGGCTGTTTTAGTAAAAGAATTACAACTACAGGGTAAAAAACGGCTTAGCGCTAAGGAATTTTTAAATGGCAACCCCATGATAGCAGGTGAAAAGCTGATTTAATTTGATTTTGAAAGGAGGAATAATAATGCCACTTTTTTATGATTGGACAATGTTACTTTTAATTCCGGCTATAGTTTTGTCTTTATATGCCCAGTTTAAAGTGCAGAACTCCTATGCTAAATATGTAAAGGTGCAGTCGGCCAGCGGAATCAGCGGGGCAATGGCTGCTAAGGAACTGCTACAGCAAGCCGGCATAGATGATGTTCAAGTAGAATTAATTCAGGGAAAACTTACAGATCATTACGATCCCCGCAGTAAAAAACTCAGGTTGTCTAAAGATATTTACCATGGCAGCTCTCTTGCGGCCTTAGGTATTGCTGCTCACGAAACCGGTCATGCCATTCAGCATGATGTGGGCTACTACCCTTTGGCCCTACGCAACAGCTTGGTGCCGGTGGCAAATATTGGTTCAAATGCAGCTTTTCCTTTAATTTTGATTGGCTTGCTTTTTGG
>JBBAFB010000002.1:0-64006 GCA_041655595.1 Bacillota bacterium | reverse complement strand
ATCAGGAGTAATGCTGTTCACCACAAATTCTTTAGATTTAACATACCTAAAGCCTTTTTCCAGAACCGCCTGACCCATATCCTCATTTAGTACCAACACATCCGCCATTCCCTCATTGCCCGGCGGTGTAAGTACTTTCAAAGTTTTATAATCAATAAATTCAACTTCACCTGCTTCATACATTCCGAACCACACCTTAGCTCCCGCTTTAAAACCGATACCGGTTATAATAACTTCCGTATCACCGAGGGTTGAACCGTACTTTGGGTCCAACTCAAAAATTTCGGGAAAGCTAAGGGGTGTTACATAGGTAAATGTTTTTGAATTAGAGATTGCCCCTTCATAGTTAATTACGGTTACATCCTTTTCCCCCGGGGTGTGAGCGGGGGTTTTGACTATTATTTTAGCATTACCTGCACCCGGACTGTCATCAATGCTTAAAATTTCTGCTTCCTTTCCTCCGATAACCACTTTTGCCCTTTGCCTGAAATCTGTCCCGATAAGAGTCAGCGGCATTCCTCCCAGGGTTGACCCTTCCTCCGGGCTAATGGAAATAATTCGTGGTTCGCTGTCAGGAAATAAATATCTAAAAGCCTTTTCTTTAACGACTTCTATGCCATCTGCATTAATAACCTTAACATCCCACCACCTGAGCTCCGTCAAATCCTCAGGTCGTTCCGCAATTCTGGCAGTAACAAAGGTAATTGTTTCAGAATCAATCACCCTTACTTCCTCCCCTTGCCATTCACCTATATAAACCTCAGCTCCCGCTTTAGTAAATCCTGATCCCCTAATAGTAATTAAGGTACCTCCTAAGTAGGTTGCCTGGTTGGGGGCAATACTGTCAATAACCGGTTTTGAGGCATCATAGGTATAGGCATTAGAAAGGGTGGCACTACCTAAAGCATCCTGATGGGTATTCATCACAGTTACATGAACAACCGACCCCGGTACTCCCGGCGGAGTGATGACTTCCAACCGGTCGTATCTCAGGGGTGCATCCTCCGCCAAAGTAGCTTCCCTACCCCCAAAATAAACTTTAACACCTTTGCTGCTAAAGCCATCCCCCTCAATTATTACTCGGGTGCCACCTGCCGCCGGACCTCTTTTCGGAGTAATACTATCAATAATCGGCTCGCTTTTTGCGGAATAGTAGTGTATTTGCTGACTCTCGTCTAGGGATTGGGCAATACCTCCGTCCCGGTTTAGAACTGTCACATCCACAATACCTTCTTCTCCAAGGGTATAGGGCGGGGCTTTAACAATAATTGTATCGGGCTCTATAAATTCCAAAATCTCGGCTTTTTCGGTACCAAAATAGACAACAACTTCTTTTCTAAAATCTTCCCCCTTAATAGTAACGATGGAACCACCTGTTGCAGGTATTTTATTGGGGTTCACGGAAGTAATTTTAGGCTCGCTATCAGGAAACTTATAAGTAAAACCATCAAAAAGGGTATCTGCCCCTCCGTCAGGATTAATTACCATGACATCAACAGGCCCCGCCTTATCACTGGCAGGAGTCTTGGCCGTAATATAGGTATGATAAATTTCCACATCTTCGGCAATTCGGCCGCCTATATAGACCTTTGCTCCATTCCAAAAACCAATGCCGGTGATGATAATATTAGTACCGCCTTTGGCAGGACCTACTTCGGGGAAAACACCCATAATCTTTGGGAAACTGCTGGGGTCAAGGTATTCAAAGGATTCCCAAGTGTCGGTCCCGGTATCCGCATAATTGCTGACTGTCACCACATATTCGCCGGCTAAATTGGGGGGAATAATAACCACTATTTCGCGATCATTAATAGCCTGAATATCCGCTTTTTCCCAACCAAAGTGCACGACTGCATCCGGATGAAAGTTTTCCCCCCTGATGGCAACCTTTGTCCCTCCATCTACATGTCCGATAGCGGGATTCACCGAGTGAATTTTGATCTTCTTTTCCAAATCCGGTATTCTGTATTGAAAATTTTTAGCCCAGGTGGTAGACCTGTTATCAGTGTTTACTACCTGTACCAGGTAGCCCTCAGGTCTTAGGATCTCACCTTCTTTCAATTGGGGCAGCCGAAGCTTGATAGTCTTGCTATCTAAAACTATTAATTCCCGGACTTCCTCTGTCACAGAGACAAATTTATTTGCCTCATCAAAGTAACCGAAATTAACTACAGCTCCGGGGTAGAATTGCTCCCCGGTAATTGTAATTATGTTATCGCCCAGGATGCTGCCTCTATTTGGGCTGACATTATTAATTTTAGGTTCGGAATAGTAATAAAAACCCTTATAACCTTCCTCGGCATCCGGATTTGCTTCCATAGTAGCCGTGTTTCCGGTTAGGCTAAGCACCCGCACATCCTTCCAACCGGGAGTCCCGGGAGGAGAAACAACCTCCAGCCTTGTAAAATCACTCAAACGCTCATCAACAGCAGCCTCCACATCCCCTACGAAAACCCTGGTGCCGGTGGTCAGATAATTACCGTTAATGATAAACCTGGTCCCCCCTGCAGTTGGGCCCCTTGGCGAAGGAGGTTGATCCCCCTCGTAAACAGCTTGAGTAACTGTGTGGATTTCCGGCTTAATATCCGGCGGGTAAAACAAAACCGGTTCCTTTGAAATAACTCTGCCATAAGAGTTTTCAACTACCAAGTACTTTAAACCGGAGGATGGGTTAGTTGGTGATTCTGCAACCAACAAAGTACCGTCAGCCTGGGGGTCAAAATAAATAATGGTTAAAGGTTCCTGGTCTATGAATGTTTCCCCGGGATGCATGGGGTCGGGCTTTTCTACCTCAAAATATACCTTTGTTAACCTTTTAATGTCCTCATTAAAGTTATGCCCTGTGATAGTAAAGTTTCTAATACCTACGGTGGAAACTTCCTTCGGGGTTACAGATGATATCTCCATACCCGTCCTTCTGTAAGTAAACCCATTTTCAAATAAGAATTGGCCCGTGGGAAAGTCATCTATGTAGTTCACAACCAAGACATCCACTTGCCCAGAAAAATCACTGGGGGGCAACTCTACTCTAATTAAATTCAAGGTAACTGATCCGATAATTCTTGCTTCCTTGTCACCAAAAAAAACCTTGGCGCCGGATCTAAAATCGCTACCCCGTATTTCTATCTCATGCCCGCCGCCAACCGGGCCAACATCCTTTTGGGTTACAATATTAACTACCCTTTCTATTACCGGTTTGGTGCTGGGATAGTAGTAGGTAAACCCTTTCTCAAAAAGGGCAATCTCGCTCCTGCCTGCCTTCGGGCCCTCTGTCCAGTCAATTAATAGCTCCACATCTTGTTCGCCGGATAACTGGGACTGGTCAGTTCTGGCATTAATAATATAGATCGGGTTTCCTTCCTCGAAATATTGAACAAAGTTCCCATCCTCATCATAAAAGCCATAGGGCTCTATTTCTATGGAGCCACGCTCTACAGGCACCCGCCCAATCAACAGATCTACTGCTGCTTCTTCCAAGCTGGCCGGGAAGTTCACCCCTTGGACAGTTATTTCAGTGCCGCCGAGCATGGTGCCGCTATTAGGAGTAATATTTAAGATTCTGGCCAATTTACCCTCGTTTACATATTCAAATTCGAGATCTGTTTTGACCCATTCAGCCCCTTCCACCGGGTTTTTGAGCCAAACATCAACCTTGCCTTCCGCTATTGCCCCGGGAGTAATGGCCGTAATTTCCCTGGTATTGAAGAGAGAGACCGACCTGGCCATTACCTCCCCGAACCTTACCTGAGGCAACACCGGGTTACCATCCGGGCCAATATTTTGCTTGAAATTTTCTCCACTAATAGTAACAGAGGTGCCTCCACTCAAGCCGCCAATGTTTGGGCTAATGCTGCTAACAACAGGGTCTATCTCCCCAGAAAAAGTAAAGGCACTTTCCAGCTTTGCTTGGTGGCCATCCCTGCTTATGATTTCAATTTCAACAACTCCTGTAAGGCCATCCGGGATTACTAAGCCAACGGCGGTAGCACTGGGTGTTCTCCAATTAACATCACCTTCGGTAACGGTTATGTTCCCAATTCTAATGCTGACTACATCTTTCAAATACCTACCAGTGATGGTGATTAGATCCCCTGCTTGTCCGAAGTTGGGGTTAATAGATTCAATTCTCGGGGGATTAGGCTCCTCTACCGGCTCTTCCGGTTCTTCCTCCGCAAACAGAACTCCCGCTTGCAGAAGGCCAAAACCAAAGATGAAAGCGAATAATAAGAAAAAAACAACAGCTTTTGGTTTTAACAAGCTAATCCTCCCCCTGAAAGAAAAATTTATGTATAAAAGCATAATAAGGCTTCCCTTATGGCAGCCTTACTTAACGGACCTTGCTCAAACCCGGTCTAAGGAAGCAAATCCTTTAATTGGGACAATCCTTCCAAATCCATCATAACATTAACGGCTGCTTCATTAGCCTCTTTAACTGCCTCAAAAATCTCTTGCCTCAAAACGGGAATGTTTTTCGGAGCATCAATAGCTAATTTAACCTTATCTCCTTCAACTGCGGCTACCGTTATTTTTATCTGATTATCAATAATTAAAGTTTCGTTAATTTTCCGGGTAAGTACCAGCATTTTAGCTACCAACCCCCGTTTCAGGGGTTTCTTGAAACAAGTTGTGCTTGGTATGATATTTATAATCGTTTAAAATATATTGGGCACCTTGACGGTTATCTACATTAATTACTAAGGGGCCTACCAAGTTTGCGGTCATAGCTTTAATATTGGTGCCCGGCACGGTACAAATAGTATAAACAACTACCTGTTTCCTTTCAGTTATTTGCAAGTTCCCTTTAAGCTCCTCATCTATTTCCAAGCCATAGTCGGGAAAAAACCAAAAAGGGTCCGTAATCAAAAAAGCGATCCGCCCATCCTCAACAGATTGCAACCAAAAAAAGGCCGGATTTCCCTCAAAGGGAATTAAAAGAAAATTTTTCAAATGCTCAAAGCCTAGCAAACCTTCCCTAAAGACGGTTAACTCCTCAACACCATATTGTATTTGCCCAAAACGACTGGTATCCAATTGCATGTTAAAACCCCCCGGTTGCCTAACGCATAAAGTCCACTAATGAAGGCTGCAGCACCTTGGCGGCAGTCATTAAAGAAGCTTGGTAAATGTAGGACTGCATGGATAAAAGCATATTGATCTCTGCCAAATTTATATCCTCTAAGTTAGACAATAATTCGGTAACATTGTTTTCCGAAGTTTTTGCCTGTGCTATTGCCATTTCCATCCGACGATATTTAGCGCCGTAAATCGCCCTGTGAGAGAGATTGTTGTCCAACTCTGTGTTTAAATTTTCGATGGCATCATTAATTCCCTCAATATTGGCATCCCGTAGATCCTGACTTAAATCTATTAAAACTTCAAAAATGCCATCAAAAATCTCATTTCCCGGCCTGTTAACATCTAAGGTTACATCGGGAGAAACCTCCCAATCTAAAACTCCGTCGTTCCCCTGATAGATAACCTTCGTAATCTTATCTGCTTCCTTTTCCGTTGTAAAAGGAACGGCAGTAGTTTTTGTACCGGCAAAAATAAACCTACCCGCATGACTGGTATTGGCTATTTGCACTAAATGATCTATTAGTTCATCCAGTTCATCGGCCAAGGCATCCCTCGCCTCTTTTGGAAGGGTGCCATTGGCACCATTAATTGCTATTTCGTTAGCCCTTTGAATAATTTCACTGGCATTATCCAGGGCGGTATCACTGACATCTACCCAATTCTTGGCATCCTCCATGTTTTTTATATGCTGCTGTTGCTCAGACAAATTACTTCTCATGTAGAGGGCCTGCGTTACGCGAATAGGGTCATCTGAAGGGCGGGAAACGATCTGTCCCGAAGATTGCTGGTATTCTAATTTTTGTAACCTTGCCAAATTGCTGTTAATGTTTTTTAGAACATTATCCACAAGCATTCTATTAGTAACTCGCAATTCTTATTCCCCCTTACCTTTTAAGAGCCAAAATGGTTTGCACCATTTCGTCCAAGGTTGTAATTATTGTAGCTGCTGCTTGGTAAGCTCTTTGATACTGCATCATAAAAGCCATTTCTTCGTCCAGACTCACCCCGGAAATACTTTCTTTTCTGGATTCCAACTGTCCTAATAAAACTTCCTGGCCTTGTCTTCGTTTGATAGCTTCATTGGTCTTCACACCGATTCGGGAAACAAGCTGGTCATACTGCCTGTCAATCCCCGGGCGCAGTTTAGCTATTTCTAAAGCAACACCACCATCATGGCCACCTGCCGAATCTATTGAAGCAGCAATTTTTGTAACATCTTTTGTTATTTCTGCATTTACCTTGATGGTACCGGCTGCATTCCCGGAATCAAAGTAAAAAAACTGTTCTCCCTGCTGACCATCAAGGTCCACCCCGTTTAGATGTTTTTCATTAACGGCCGTTGCCAGGTTTTCGGCAAGCTCATTTAAATCGCTGATATATTCTTCTATTTGGGCCATAACTTCCATCAGGCCAAACAGCTCCCCGGTGAAAACCGGAAAAGTATCGCCAAGGGTTGGGGGAACTGTGCTTGCATCTTCCATCCACTTAAATTCCTTGTCGGCTTCACTGTAGGCAATAGTTTGAAACTTATTTGGTTGAGCGTAAACTAAGTAGTCTTGCTCTTTTCTGTCTTCAATTTTGGTCGCTGGATCGCCCATATAAATCCTGATTTGCCCATCGGGCACATGCCCCATAGCCACGTCAAAGGTGCCGTCCGGATTCTTTGTGACCCCCACCGGGCGTTCCACTGTGGTATCCTCGGGCGTGAAATCAATTAACCTGGCTAATTTATCCAGCAAATTATCTCTTTGGTCTTTCAAATCGTTGGGGGAATCACCCGAAAGCTGGATAGTAGCTATTTGCTGATTTAAATCATTTATTTGGGTAGCCAAGGTATTAACGGCCAATGCCTTAATCTCTGCCGTTCTTTTCAGGTCGGTAACCACGGTGTTCAATTGATTATAGGAGTGCTTAATGGCATCCGCTAAGGAAATGGCAGTTTCTTTTAATGATGTCCTGATAGGAATATTTTCGGCATTTTTACTGAGCTCCTGCCAGCCCTTCCAAAACTCATCAAAAATACTGCTCAGTCCATCATCTGAGGGCTCAATAAAAACGGTTTCTGCCAACCGCAGGGTTTCACTTTTTTGTTCCCATTCTCCCAGGCCGGCCAGTTCATTTCTGATTTGTGTATCCAAAAAAACATCCCTTATACGGCGGATCTCATTGACATTAACGCCGGTACCCACCTGCCCCGAGCCCCCGGGCCTGCTCATAGAAGGAACAGCAAAAGCGGGGGTTGCCTCCATCACCGCTTGCTGGCGAGTATAGCCCTCCGTGCCTGCGTTGGCTATATTATGGGCTGTCGTGTTCATTGCTTTTTGCTGAGCGAATAAACCTTTTAGTGCTGTATTAAAACCAAAAAAAGTACCTGACATTTCAATTCACCCCTAGTATCAGTTAAACACTGCGATCCAACAGGGAAGACCCCTTCTTTTGCTCCAACTTACCATCCGGCTGATAATTGCTTCCCTGGTTAATAGCCATTTGCATTTTTTGATTGTAGTAGACAGATTGTTTTAAAAGCAGCTCATTCAACCGATTCTGTTCCTGAAGTTCCTGAAACTTTTTTCTGAGCTTGCTTGCCGCTTGCCGGAGGTCATCAGGCAAAGCAACTTCCTCCGCCAGTTCCCTCAAGGTGGGCTCCTGTTCCAACCCTAGGGATTTTATAGCCCTGGCAAGGCCGGCTATGCGCTTTTCCTCCAAGGATTGCATCTCTTCGGCCAAATCCTCCAGTTCTTCGTTTCGCCTCATGATTTTACTCAAGTTATCTTCGACAAGGGAAACAGTCAGCTCTCTTGTTGCATGAAGGATTGATTCTGCCAGCAAAAACTGGCTTTCCAAAATTTCTTGCAGTTCCTTTATAACCATAAGTTCACCCTATTTTCCCATCAAATTTAAAAGATTTTCTGCAATTTTCTCCGGTGGAATATAATAAGTACCGGCCTTCATCTGCTCCTTAATTTCCTTGACCAGTCCCTCTCTGATTTCAGGCAAATCCTTGATTTTTTTTGCGTAGTTCTCAATCCTTTTTATATCAGAAGAAAGCTCCAATATATCCCCCTTTGAAATGGCAGGGTCTCGGTTGTCCTGGGTGTCCACCTTTTTAAGCTGAGCTTGCTGTTTTTGATAAGCTTCAAAGGGGTTAATAGATCCCTGTCTAAAAATTTTCATTGGAGTCACCACCTGTTTTTTATTCCTGATATATATATCGGCAGGAAGTTGTTAATACTTTAAAAAAAATCACCGCTTGACCAAATTGCCGATCTCCTCCGACAGCTTTATCAAGGGCAAAATTTTATCCACAACTCCGGCTTCTACTGCAGACTTGGGCATACCGTAAACAATGGAGGAAGCTTCATCCTGTGCCAACACTTGACCGGCTGCTTCTTTGATGGCTTTTAAACCCATGGTTCCATCGTTACCCATGCCGGTCATAATAACCCCCAGTGCAGCCGATCCGTAAACTTTTGCCACCGATAAAAACAAAACATCCACCGAAGGTTTATAGAGAGTCGGAAAAGGCGGTTTCTCAAACACCTTTAACTTTACTTCCCCTTTGTTGCGCTCAACTTCTGTTTGCAGACCGGCCGGCGCCAGATAAGCCCTACCCTTTTGAATGAGATCACCATCTTCGGCTTCTTTAACGGGCATACTGCCCAAATCATTTAACCTTGCGGCCAAGGATTTGGTGAATCCCGGGGGCATATGCTGTGCAATTATTACGCCGGCAGGTAGGTTCCTAGGTAGTGTTTTAAAAACCTCTGTTAATGCCGCCGGTCCGCCGGTTGAGGTGCCAATAGCCACCAGTTCGATTTGCCCCTTCGATCCCAAAAAAGCCGGAACAGTGCGATCTGCCGCCGTTACTGCCGAAGGAAAAATTGGAGGGCAAGGCCCACCATCACATAATTTTTTCTGCATGATGATTCTTTCGGCCGTTACACCGGAAGCAAGCTTAATCTTTGCAACCAACTCTGTGCCCAACAGCATCAACTCTGCCCGGTTCTCCGGCTTCGGCACAAAATCAACCGCACCTAACTCCAAGGCGCGGATAGTATTTGTTGCCCCTGCTGTCGTAGTTGAACTGAGCATTACTACCGGCAGTGGATTTGTATCCATTAGCTCTCTTAAGGTAGTCAGTCCGTCCATGCCGGGCATCTCTACATCAAGTGTAACTACATGGGGCTTCAATCTTTGAATTTTTTCTAAAGCCTCTCTACCTTCCCTTGCGTATCCAACGACCTTTATTTCCGGATCTTCTTCCAGCATAGTGGTAAATAAACGCCTCATAAAGGCGGAATCATCAACTATAAATACCTTAATCAGTTCTTTTACTGTCATCTTTATACACCTGCCTGACCTGCCAACCCCCGGACATCTAAAATCAAAGCCACCTCTCCGTCACCCATAATAGTTGCCCCGGCAAGACCCGGTACCTGGCCGATAAACTCACCCAAGGATTTTATAACAATTTCTTGCTCCCCCATCAGCTCATCCACTATAAAACCCAGCCTCTTTTCAGAAATACCCACCACCACTACCGGCGGTTTATCTCTTTGGATACCATCATCAGGGTAGGGCAATATATCGGAGAGCTTAAAGAGGGGCAACACTTCCCCTCTCACCAAGATAACATCCCTTTGCTGAACTTGTTGTATCTGCCCCACGTCCACATTAATAATCTCCAGCACATTGGCCAAAGGAAAGGCAAAAACCTGCTTACCTAAATAAACTAGCAAAGAGCGATTAATTGCCAGAGTCAAGGGTAATTTTATGGTAAATTTTGTCCCCTTCCCCCAAGCAGAATCTATATCTACTAAGCCATTAATTTTCTCAATATGGTTTCTGACAATATCCATCCCTACGCCCCTGCCGGATACATCGCTGACCACGGTAGCAGTTGAAAAACCCGGGGCAAAAATCAAATTCAGGGTTTCCCTTTCTGAAAGCCGCGAAGCTATATCGGAGGTTATAATTCCCTTATCAATGGCTTTCACTTTTATAGCCGCCGGATCCATTCCTTTCCCATCATCTTGTACTGTAATAACTATTTGATTCTCCTGATGGAAGGCTCTCAATTTAATGGTACCGATGGCCGGCTTCCCTGCTCTCATTCTTTCCTGGGGACCTTCGATACCATGATCAATGGCATTCCTTAGCAGGTGAATTAAGGGATCCCCAATTTCTTCTATGACTGTTCTATCTAACTCGGTCTCTCGCCCTTCGACGATAAAATTAATCTCCTTGCCCGCTTTTTGAGCCAAATCCCTAACCATTCTTGGGAAACGATTAAACACTTGATCAATGGGAAACATTCTGGCTTTCATGATTTCCTCTTGCAATTCCCCCACAATCCTGCCCAAATGAACAGTCACTTCCTCCAAGGTCTCAATGGTTTTATCAGCCCCTAGAGTAGTCTTTAAGCTACCGTTGACATCTGCCAAACGTGTTCTATCAATCACCAATTCACCGGCCAAATTCATTAAATTTTCAAGCCGCTGCACATCCACCCTAACTGTTTGAGCAACCTTGGCCTGACCATGAACCTTATCCGAGGAAATTCTGCCGTCGCCTTCCACCCTTTCACCCTCTGAAATACCTTCAGCTATAAAACCGATCTGAACGGCCTCAATTTGTACTGCCGCTATGTCCGAGATGGATTTAATTATGCTATTAAGTACATCCTTGGAAAGCTTGGTCACAATCACAAATTCAAATGAATCCTCAAAACGCTCTTCCTCAATCTCATCAATAGGAGGAATAGTTTTAATCACTTCACCTTTATCCTTTAAATTGTTAAAAACAATATAAGCCCTTGCGCCCTTCATCAAACAATCTGGAGCTAAATTTACTTTTGTGTGCCAAACATTGTAACCGTTTGCCTTTGCTGCTGAAGCTACATGCATTTCCACATCATCAAGTTCAATTTGCAGCTCTGAGGGTGAGGATTCTGCGGCACTTACCGCTTTTTTTGTTTCGGTTATGAAGGCTGGAGGATCTTCTTTTCCTTTGATTTTCTTTAAATCATTTATTAATGAGCTGATCTCAACACCATTACTTTCCCCGGAAATAATTTCCGCTTTAATCACCTTTAGCGCATCTAAGCCATTCAAAAGGTAGTCTATTATTTCAGTGGTTACTGTCAGCTTACCATGACGCAGATCGTCTAAAACACTCTCTAAAACATGCGTCAACTCCGCCATTTTTTCAAAACCCATGGAGGCGGAGGAACCCTTTAAAGTATGAGCGGCCCTGAAAATTTGGTTGAGCAAATTCTTGTTATCTCTTTCCTGCTCCAAAAGAACCAAGGATTCGTCCAGTATTTGTAGTTGCTCTTCTGCTTCATCTAAGAAAATACCAAGATACTGGTCGATATCAAAATCTTTTGACATACAGTACACCCCCTGTTGTCTAATAAAACCCTTATAGGGTAAATTATTTTGTAGCGGCCAGTTCTTGGCTATGTTGCTCTAAAATTTTGTACTCGGACTTATCCAGAACCTTTTCTAAATCAAGGAGAATTATCAATTCTTCTTTCCATTTACCAACGCCGCGTAAATACTCTGTTTCAATACCGCCGGTAATTGCCGGTGGAGGTGGCTCAATTTTGTTTTGAGGAATCCGGAGCACCTCAGAAACTGAATCCACAATCATACCCACTGTAACCCCTTTAACCTCTACAACAATAATCCTGGAATGGGGAGTTTCTTCTTCTAAAGGCAGCTCAAATCTTTTATGCAAATCAATTACCGGGACAATTCTTCCACGGAGGTTAATGACCCCTTCAACAAAACTAGGGGTTCTGGGAACCTTTGTAATACTTTGCATTCTAATAATTTCGTGTACTGCGGAAATCTCAATTCCATAAGTTTCGTTGCCGAGTTGAAAAACTACCAGCTGTTCTTCCGCGGCGCCAACTAAGTTTTTTTCCTGATCCACATTTATCATCCTTTCTAAAAATTATGTTTTATGTTTTTCCTTGTAATAACACTATTGTTTCAACAAAATTCCCGAAAATCCTTTGAACTTTTCGCAGCCTCAAAAAAAATCAACTAACGGCCCAAAGTAGTTTCCATTGCAATCATTATTCACCGACTAAAACATAGGCCGATTGCTCATAAGTAATCCTTTCTACTCGACCACCGGCTTCTATAACCACTCTGGGGTAGATTTTTTGGGCCTTTAGGCTTTTCCCGGGGCCTATTTTTACTTCCGAACTAATTTCCGCCGGACTCCCTAGCTCCCTTACCACTACATTCCCGCCCGCAACTATTTCACCTCCGCGGAAAATACCCGGCATCCCTTGTATAAAAACATCCCCACCGGCATAAATATTACAGTTATAAGCGCCTTGCCCCATTATTTTTATTTCTCCGCTGCATTCCAAATGGGAGTTTTGCACTGTAGTCACCACTAGATTTGCCCTGTCCATTGATTTATCCTTAAAGTAATCTAACAATTGGCTTAAATGAAAGGAATAATTATCAAACATATTATCTGCCTGATCCATGGTCTTAAGTGCTAAAACATTGTTGCCGGTTAACAACTCCCGTAGCTTGGCGTGCTCCGTTAAGAAGATCTCGAAATCCAGATAATCCAATTGATTTTTTATTTCACTTAAATCTTGGGCTGCTTCCTGGAACTTTGACAATAGGGGCTGAAACTTACCGCTTAAGAGCATCTTGAAAATAATACCATGCCCCACCTTTGCCAAATCTTTGTTTTCCGCAAAAGATGGATGAGCTAGCAACTGTTTTGCTCCATTCAACAATTGGGGCAATTGACTATGAATCCCCTCCAGAATAACCATTGTCTTTCCGCAAAGAGTTGCTAACCCACCTGCACGAATAACCCCTCCGATAACATTTCTGCGAATTATGACATCCCCGCCGGCAATAATGGTGGCATTGGCAGTATAGCCATTTATTACAATCTTTCCCGTTGCTTCTATTTGCATTTCATCTAAAACATTACCGGTAACTTGCACATCACCTTTAAAAAGAATCCTGCCCACTTTGGCAGTTACATCACCGGTAACAGTGTAGGTGGAGTGCACAGAAACCCTATTTTTCACCACCTCGGGCCTGCCACTAATTGTAGCATAGGCGCGCTGTCCCTCTTGGTCAATTTCGGCACCTTTACCCGCTATTAAACTCAGTTCCTTTATAGGTTTGGGCTCAATGATTTGCCCATAGATATCCTTACCCGGCTGGCCCGGGATGGGAGGTATAATCTCCGCCAACAATTGCCCCGGTTCCACGCTGATAACTGCATGGCGGGCAACCCTTTCCATTATCACTTCCCCGTCTTCGCCCCCGTCGGCGACAAGCTTTTCCTCTAAATACATAACTTTCACATTAGCATCTTTGCCCTCTTTAGGAAGGTCGCCCTTGGCAACCAGCTTCTCTACTCCGTGGGAATCAATCGCCTCAAGCAAACCTGATTCTATAATTCCGTAAGAAATATTATTGTCCCTTAAAAAACTATTCAGGTCTGCCAAGCTGATTTGGGGGTCAACGGCTTCCTCCACCTTGGC
This sequence comes from Bacillota bacterium, assembly GCA_041655595.1. Classification (GTDB taxonomy): domain Bacteria; phylum Bacillota; class DULZ01; order DULZ01; family DULZ01; genus JBBAFB01. Next base: position 50,394 of record JBBAFB010000002.1, on the reverse strand, counting down.
ATGAATGATCGCTTCTCTCTTAGGCTTAGTATTTGGTACAAAAAACTTATAGCCCGAGTTTTTTGTCACTTTTAAATAGGCCTCAAGCCTGTCGCTGCTCACCCTGAGATCCGCTTTCCAGCTTGGCTCTGTCTGAACCGGTATCAGCCCTATCTCATCCTTTGAATAAACCTCTGTCAGCCCATCAATTAACTGTCCGTTGACCACAATATGCAGATTATCTCCCGGGGTAATGGTAGCAGCCAAGCCTTCCGTGGCTGGATCAATTACAATTACCTTACCTCCGATGACCTGTACCGAACCATCATACAAAATAATTTCATCTGCAGCAGTTGGGGCTTCCTCGGGCAAATCTTCTGTCTCTGTCTTTTTTGTTTGAACATGAATGATGGCATTATGCTCCATTAATCCAAATAAACCCTTTTTGGCTTCTCTGATAATCTCTATCTCCATCACGTCCCGGGAAACACCCAGGATACTTTCCGCCTCCGACAAAGCCTCTTCTATGGTTTTCTTCTCAATAATCAGCCCTTCTTCGTTGTTCACCTTTCCTTGCCCCCTTTGTGGCCTCCAATCAATCCCTTCTTTTTCTATCTAAAATCTAACCCTGCTTTTTGAAATATTCAATCGCCGCCCGTTTTCCTGCTGATCAATCCACTAAAATTACATATGGACTAAGTTCTGTTTCCAACGCTTCATGTAGACTTTTTCTGATTACCAAGCTCATTTTTACCTTTTCACCATAATCACTGGCCGTTAATTTGGCCCGGTATTTATCAATCAGATACATAACCCTAGTCACTTGTTCATAGTCTGCAACCAATTGAATTTCACTGCCAAGTATTTTATTAACCCTGCCGGCCGCAACAAGTGCTTCTTCCGCAATTCCCCCATAAGCGTCTATTAACCCTCTAATACCTAATTTTTTCCCACCAAAGTAACGAGTTACTACCACTACCACATTAGTAAGATTCTGCCTCAAAATAGCACCTAAGATGGGCTTGCCCCCGCTCCCGGACGGCTCGCCATCATCATCGAAAAAGGTAATTCCATGGGAAGGCAGACCGATGGAATAAGCGGAGCAATTGTGAGTGGCTTGATGGTATTTAGCCTTTATGGAATTTATAAATACTTTTGCCTCGGTTTCCGTATCTGCCTCAACCAGGTTTGCGATAAAACGAGATCTTTCTATAACCAGTTTTAGCTCTGTCGCTGTTTGTATAGTAGTGTATTCGTCTTCAACCATTAACCAGCCGCCTCCTTCGGCCCCGCAATATATTTGTGCACTAAACATTTTTATAGCATTGGCAGTAAAATTTATCTGAAATTCTAGTCTCCCCATGGTAGCGAATAAAAAAAACCAAAAAGCCCCCGCACCATAGTAGTGAAAAGACCTCTCTGATTCTTTAATCAACTGACTTTGGTGGATGCCCAAATCATCAATAAAGGATGATTTTCGTATTTAGTAGATATTCTGCCAAGGCAAGCCAAATCCCTGCCCCGGCATTAATTAAATTAACAAAAAGCCTGCTTATACGACCCCAGTCCCGGTTTTTTTCTAGAGGGCCACTACCCCTGTTCCCTCTTCCTGTCTAAAAAAATAGAGGTATTTTTCTTTAACCGGTAATTGAAAAATTGTTTCGGTAGCTTTAGCATACAGCTCAAGTTGGGGGCGATAATTCTGGGCCAATTCTTTCAAGCCCCCGGATCGCAAATAATCGTTTTTATAATCAATTAGGATAACTCCACCCGGTTCGATCAGCAAACAATCTATGATGCCCTGAACTATCAATTCTTCTTCTCGGTACCTGCCTTCCAATTGGTGAAAGAGCTCGCCGGCAGGCATGGCCAAAGTAAAGGGCATTTCTCTTTTTATCATATTGGGCGCTGCCGCAATCAGTTTTTGACCGACAGTCGTTTGAAAAAAGCCTAAAAAACTTTTCCAGCCGACAGCCAGGGCCTGTTCCTCCGTCAAAAACTCCCGACAGACCATTTCTTCAATTTGTAAAGAAATTTCTTCCCTGGTATTAACTTTTTTAAAATCAAGGAATTGCATTACTAAATGCATGGCAGTACCCAGCTCCGCACCGGTTAAGCCCTTCGTTTTTTGGATAAACTGCGGCCGACTGGCTATTTTAGTTTGAAAAACTAGCCTTTGACCATCATCAGGAAAATCCACCTGCCTTTTTAGCTCGGTAGCTGTAATTTTAGCAGGCTTTTCTGTAGCAGCCTGGTAGGGATAAACCCAGGCCAATTGTGCCGATAATTCCTGTTGCAAATCGGAATCAACGACATCCTGTGAGCAGAGCTGTTGTAATTCTTTTTCCGTAAACCCCTGATACAAGGTCTTTTTACTCCCCATAGTTTGAATTAGGGACCCCTCTTTTTCCAGATCCCAAGAGTATACCCGAAAAGGGTAAGCGGCTAAAGGGGAATTAGATTTTTGAGCCATAACTGCAGGTCCAACCCAATCTAAAAAGCTATCGGCATTTTTTAAAAGGGGGGCAGGCAAGGCTTCAGCCGCTGCTAGCTGAATTTTGTCCCAGTTGACCAACTTGTCCTCAAGTTTTTTGATCGAACCGACTAAAATAAGCTTTTCTCTAGCCCTGGTAAAAGCAACATATAAAATCCTTAACTCCTCTGCCAAATTGGCGTGCCTGAGAACACTTTTGAGTACCCAATGAGGTAGAGTGGGGTATTTTATTTTCAGCTCCAAATCAAAGTATAAAGAGCCAATCCCCAGTTCAGGGTGAAACAAAAGTTCCTGACGCAGGTCTTGCTGATTGAATTTCCCTCCCAAATTTGCCACAAAGACAATTGGAAACTCCAGGCCTTTGCTTTTATGAATGCTCATAATTCGCACCACATCGGTGTTTTCTCCGTACGCCCCGGCTAAACCTAAATCCTCATCCTGTGCTTGCAACTTTTCTATATATCTTAAAAAACGAAACAGGCCATGTCGAGCAAAGGAATCAAATTCCATAGCCCTTTCATATAAAGCGTGTAAATTTGCCTTTCTTTGCTTTCCCCCAGGCATGGCGCCGGCGTAACTTAAAAAACCCGTTTCCTGATAAATTTGCCAAATTAAATGACTTAAAGGGCCCCTTCTAGCCTCAGTTCTCCAATTTTTCAGCTTTCTTAAAAAGCTTTCCAGCTTCAAGGCTAACGCTTGATCAGGTTTCTCCCTGACAAAATCTGTTACCCCTGACCAAAAGCTGTCTTTTACTGTGTGGGCCCGTATTTTAGCTAGCTCCCCCGAGGTCAAGCCTACTAAAGGGGAACGAAGAACCCCTACCAAGTGAATATCCTGCATAGGGTTATCAATGATAGTTAAAAGGGACAGCATGATACCCACTTCAACTGCTCTAAAATAGCCTGTTCCCACCTCCGCGTAGGCGGGAATGCCCAATTGCTGAAAAACTTCTAAAAAAACATTAGCCTTATTTTTAGTACCCCTAAGAAGAATGACGATATCTCGATAACTTACCGGGCGATACTGCTGGATACTGCTATCCCAAACCTGGACCCTTGATTTTTCATCTTGTGGCGTCACCAAATTATGAATGCGATCAGCAATTAAATAGGCTTCCTTTTCCAAGGTGCCAATGTCTTCTAGCTCCGCCTCATTTTCCTCATCAACAATTTGGCTGTCCCTATTAAGCAAATGCAATTCTACAGGTCCTTCACAGATTGGGATGCCGGTAGTCGGTTGAGGGTAATGAGCACTAAAAATGAGCCTTTCATCTTCATCATAATCAATTTCTCCTATTTCGCCGTTCATAATACGGCTGAACACATAATTGGTTCCATCAATGATTCCCCGACGGCTTCTGAAATTCGCCGAGAGCAATATTTTCCTGTTGACTGCACCCCGGACTTTGGAATAAGTTTTGTATTTATCTAAAAATAACCCCGGATTTGCTTGACGGAACCCATAAATGCTTTGTTTGACATCCCCCACCATAAAAAGGTTCGGTCTATCTGGCTCACCTCCGGAAACCAGCTTCAGAATGGCCTCTTGCAAATCATTAATATCTTGATACTCATCAATCATCACTGACTGATACTTGTCTGTTAAAGATACAGCCACGGCACTGGGACGTAGCTCCCCGGTCCGGGGATCCCGATGGCCTAAAATGTCCAAGGCATACCTCTCCAGATCATTGAAATCCACTCGACCCTTTTGTCTTTTTGCTGAACCGTATTCCTTTTGGAGCTGCAACACCAAATCGGCCAACTCCTGCAAAAGGGGAGCCAGTGTTTGCAACTCCAGTAATAGTTCCTGCGGAGATCTTACAAGATACTCTTGAACACTATTTAAATCGCCTTTGGCTCCATCTCTCAGCCTAGTCACTTCCGTTTTAAGAACTTCCTCCACATCTTCCTTTTTTACTCCCGGCAGCTTGGAAAAGGGTTTCCAGTCAACTAGCTGCGAACGTAAGGTTTGCCAGGTAGGTTTTTCTTTTATAAAAGCAAGCAATTCCTCAAAGGCAGCTTTTTCTTTACGAAGGTTTTCCAAGTAAGCGTGAGGGGCCCCGGGTTGCTGACAGATATCTGAAGCCTCCGCCAACTTCCAAAGACCGCTTTTCAACTCATCCCCAATAATCTGGAGAGCTATCGGAAACCAAGGCAAATCCTCAATAGTGGTCTCATTTTTAATTTGATAGGCTTTTAAGGCGGTTTGCAGCCAATTTTCGGGTGCTACTTGGGTAGCAAGAAAATTTTCTAATCTTAAAATTAAATCCCCCAGTTTTTCTTCTCGCCCCCAACCAAAACCGGACACCAGTTGAAAAAATTCCTCACTGCCTTCCTCATAATGTTTTTCTAAAATATTTTCCAAAATTTCTTGTTTTAGCAGTCCGCTTTCATTTTCACCCATCACTTCAACAATAGGGTCAAGTTCAAGCTGAAAAAAATACTGCCTAACAATGCCCAAGCAAAAACTGTGGATAGTGGAAATAGAAGCTCTATTGATTAATAACAATTGTTTTTGCAGATATTCATTGGAGGGATTCAGCGCCAAAGCTTTTTCCAGGGCGGCTCCGATCCTGCTGCTCATTTCCCGGGCCGCAGCCTCCGTGAAGGTAACAACCAGCAAGCGTTCCAAATCAAGGGGGTCCTCCTTTCGCAAAACACCCTCAACAATCCTTTCCACCAATACAGCCGTTTTGCCCGATCCGGCCGCCGCCGCAACCAAAATATTGCAATCCTTTGTTTCAATAGCCTCTATTTGTGAAGTCGTCCACTGAAGAGTTTTGCCCATTTCCTTCTTCCCCCTATTGGTTTGATATATCTGCTTTCATTAACTCCCAAAGCCGATCCCGGGGCAATTTGGGCAGATAATTATACTGATTTCCAAAAACAAGGCTATCAAACTGACAGCTTGCCCGGTAGTCACAAAAACCACATGGGCTGCTATCACCAAGGCGATAAGGATTTATGCTTGTCTCCCCCGCATAAATGCTTTGACCTTGTTCGGCTATTTTACTCCAAACATAGTTTTCTAAAACTTCAAACTCTCCTGCCTCAAGCACTTTGGCGTTTTTGTAAAACTCCTTGTTTTTCGTTAATTTTACGTCTATTAAACTAGGCAAACCTTCCTTGACCCCCATACCTTCCGCCACTTGGGGATCAGCTAGAATTCTGCCTGTCATTTTCATTTTTTTATAAAGTTCTTCCTCAGCTTTGACAGCCGTTACCGGATTTTTTGCGGGAATAAAAGGACTCATAACCGGAAAATAAAGCATTCCCGCGGCCACAGGTTCTTTTGCACTAAAGATTTCCAAAGCCATTTTTAAATATAATGGAAGCTGCAAAGTTAAACCATAGTAAACCTGTAGTAGATCCAAACCCCTTTGACTGCTTTTATAATCAATTACCCGCAAATAAGTCTTACCATTGATTTTTGCCAGATCTACCCGATCTATTTGCCCTCTTAATTGAAGTTTTTTATCATGATGCAAAACAAGTTCACCGGCGGAAAAGTTGTCATCGGGGGGGAAACCCAGTTCCGCAGCTACAGGCCGAAAAGCTCCCGCCCTAGCGTGGGTAGTCAGGACTTTAACCGCGGTTTCTAAATTTTTCTCCATTACCTTGGCCCAATAAAGCAAACCAGGGCTTTGCATGAAAATACCATGACCTACTGTCGGTAAAATTTCGGCCGAAATCTTTTTGGTTAACTCAAGCAATTCCTTTTCCTCGAACTGATCCCAACTTCTCCCTAATTCATTCATTCGTATTACCAGCTCTTTTAAGGCTAAATGATAATAGTTACCCTTTAAGGGAGCATCCACTTGATAGATTGCTCTCTTTCTCAGACCCAACCCATACTGCACAAAAAATTTAAAGGGGCAAGCAGCAAAGGTTTCTAAACGAGAAACGCTTCCTTTAATTTTTTCTCCATAAAGCGCGTTTACTAATTTAGCTGCCAAGGGTTCGGAACTGTTATGGTAATTTAGGGCCTGTATGGGATAGGACTCCAATAAGTTAATTTCTTTTTGGCTGAGCAGCCAGTAGCAAAGATTAGACCAAAAAGGTTCTAATTCCGCACTGTTACCTCTCTCGGCCAATTTTTCCGCTAAATAACCAATAGCTTTTTGCGGACCAGACAAATAAGAAAGAGGGGCAAAATGGCCCAAACCCGGCTCAACGGTCAGTATTTTTTCGCTCAACCCGGGCATCAGTTCTTTAACCTTTCTAATTAAATACGAAGGCATCAATTCTTTGCCATTATCATCGGCACCGGCATAACTAATCCAAAGGTATTCCGAAGCCCTGGTAAAAGCGATATAAGCAAGATACTGTTCGTGAAAAGTTTTTAATTTACTTGTAGGGGCCAACCTTAAATTTTTATCGTGTAAATTCTCCCTTTCCCCATCGGAAAAAATTTCATCTTCTTTAACTCTCGCGGGGAAAAGCCCCTCGTTAAGACCTGCCAGAAAGACCGCCTTAAGCTCCGGCTGTCTGGATCTATCAACAGTCCCCACCAAAACTTGGTCTAAAGCAGGGGGGATTAGGCCTAATTTTAAACCGTGTAAACCGGCCTCAAGTATCTTACTGTATTCGGCTACGGTCATTTCTTCTTCACCTAAAGCGTTAACCAGTTGATCGAATAGTTCCATTACCCCATCCCAAATTTGTTTGTGCTCTCTAGCCCGTTCCAGCCTGCCGCCCATTTCCTCGCGTCTATACCAGGCATCTAGGCGCCTATGGACCTTGAGGCTAATTAGTAAGTGGTATAAATGGCTTGTAATTTCTTTGACGGTATGCAATTTATTACTGCCGATAAAAGCCTGCAATTCTTTTAATGCCGCCGTACTTCTAATCCGAATTTGATTTATTCTGACATAATGAGCCCTGTTTTCGTGGTCCTGGCTCTCAAGACCTATGGTCCAAGGCTCGTTTTTTAGCCAGGCACTACCGTGAATTCCATAGTTTAAAACAAAATTTTCTAATAAATCTATATCTTGGCGTGAAACCCTTATTAAGTCGGTTTTTAGATAACGAAATAACGGCTCATAGCTCCAGTAGGTATTTATAGTTTCCAAAGAAGCAATTAAAAGTTCCACCAAGGGGTGATGTGCAACAGACCTTTTTAAATCCATAAAAAAGGGCAAGCCTTCTTCCTGAAAAATTGTTTCCACCAACTGTTGGTAGCCGGTAAAATCCCGTAGGATTAGGGCCATTTCCCGATAGCGATAGCCCTTTTCCCTGCTTAGTTGTTTAATTTTTCTCGCAATCCCCTCTACCTCCACCCTCCGATTCTCGCTCTTGACCAGTTCTATAGCCCTCGGCTCCCCTTCCAAGGGAAGGTGACGGTCAAAATTTTTTTCCAAGTAGCCCAAATGGATATTTTGAAAGCGTGAGCAGCCCTCACCATTTCCAACTACTTTAGTCAGCTCAAAAGGTATCCCCCTGGAATAAGCTAGTTCCTTTATTTGCTGATAAGTGAACCAAGTGGGGTGAAATAGATCCAATTCGCTAAGTTGCCTGTTTAAATCTTCGGGATCTAAACAAAGGGTTAAATTTACTTCTTGGGTATGGTGCAGAAGGCTTTCAATAACCCTCAGCTCTTGCAAGTTAAAACCGGCAAAGGAATCTATCCATATTCTGGCCCCCTTTAGCGATGGAGCCTGTTTTATTCTATCAGCAAGCAAGGTTAAATAATCATCAGGATCCGTTTGATAGTCTCGGGTGTATTTCTCAAACTCACCGAATAGCAAAGCCAGATCATAAATTTTTCTAGCAACTATTTCTACCTCTTTGCCTTCCTGAACCAACCTCTGGTATTCCTCCTGAAGTTTTTGTGAGGTAATTAAATAATTTTTGAATTCCTTAAAAGAACCGGACAACTTATCAATAAAGCCTTGCTCCCCAGCCAACCCTTGAAAAACCCGCAAATTTGCCCCCTGTTTTATTAATATGGAGCGCAAAACCATTCTTTTACCCAGTTCATCCAAGTATCGCCGATTAGTTCCCCCCGCTTCCTGGAATACCAGCCAGCCTAAACGCCTAAAGCTCATTACCTGTGCCCTGGTGACACCCTTTATATTTGTTTTCGTAGTCAAGGTTTTTTCCATCTGAAAACTAGCCTGTTCAGGCACTAATAGAATCAAAGGGGGTCCACTGATATTATCTGCAGCTAATTCGGCTTGGATTTCCTGAAGGCAGGTAGTGGTTTTGCCTGAACCTGCCCTACCTACTATGAAGCGTAAACCCATTTGCAATCACATCCTCCCGATATCCACCTTATTACCCCAATCAGTTAATTCTTCTCTATGACTAAGAAGAAAAACTTGTCTGTCCTCAGCTAAGATTGCAGCAGTCTCTTAACCTCCTGCAGTCTATTGTGATCATAATTCAAAAAGGGGTCATCCAACACGAAGGGCAACTGAAAATCTTCAGCCAAAATATCTCCGACAGCCAAACGCAAAGCAAAGAAAAGTAAATCCTTGGTACCTTGGCTAAATTGGCGGACATCTCTTTCCTGCCCGGCGGCAATAACTTTGGTTTCAAAATTCTCGGTAACTATAATAGTCCTGCTAGAATCAGTAAATTTATTAAAATAAAAAGTTATTTGTTCACCCAGACGCTCCCGATAGGAGAGATTATAGTCGGTAATTGTGCTTTTTAATTCCCGATAAGCGATTTCTAAGGCATCTAATTCGAAAAGCAGCCCTTCTTTAATATTACAAAGCTCTTGCAATTCTATTTCTCCTTGGGCAATATTAATAGCCCCCTTACCCTCCAATGTTACTTGAGCTAATTTTAATTCCTGCTGTTTCTCCAAGAGTCTTTCTTCCTCCAGCGAAAGGTCTGCCAGCTCCTCCTCTAATTTTCCATACATTTCCTCCAGCTGTTCCCACCCTGTGGTTTTGTTGCCGATAAAAGCAGGCAACCCCGGGTGTTTCACCCCTAAATCGCTTAGATCTTTTTGAATGCCAATAACTTGATTCTGAACTTCATGAAAGCTAAAATCCAGTTCCTCTAAATCCTTAACTTGAGCACCCTTCAAGATTCCCTGAAACTCACTAATTAATCCGGCCTGCTCATTTTTTAAACCTTGAAAAACCTGCCAGCGCTCCTTGATTATTCCAGCTTCGCTGGACGAGGGATCCGCCAAAAATGGATACCTTTCTTTAACTAAGTTAATTTCGGTATAAAGATTCTTCTTTTTCTGTTCAGTTTGAAAAATTTCCCGCTCCAGCTTAATAGCAACCGATTCCCCAAAGTTGCTTTCCCTTCTGAGCTGATCATACTGCAAATAATCTTTTTCGACCGTTTCCACCGAAACATCCACCCGGTAGGGACTAATTAGCTTGGCAAGGTCAATGAGCTCCCGTCGTACCTTCATTAGCGGCGTAGCATTGAGAGTTTCCAACCTTTCTGCTTCAGCCATTTCTTGATAACTTCCTTGGGGATCGCTCGAAGACTTTTTTTGATTTAATAAATAATCCAAACTAAGAAGGAGTGCTTGTAATTCAGCAACAGTTAATTCTTTAACGGCTTTATTTAATTCAGAATCCCGGCGGGCTAGGCTTGCTAAAAACGACTTTGTTTGGGGGAGCAGTAAGGCGGCCTTCTTGCCACCAAAGATTAAATGGCTTAAACCCCAACCTAAAACGCTGCCAATAATAAAACCGACAACCAACCCCGAGACACCAGCAGTTTGCCCTCCCAGCAAGGATAGAACGGCTGCCGCCGCCAGGGCTGCTCCAGTTCTTTTCAAAAAAACTTTTTTGCTTCGTTCCTTGCCTTCCTCCTTTGCCCTTAAGTCCGTCAATTCTTCCAATAACAGCCTTGCTTGTTCTAATTCCTGTAAAAATTTTTCCTCTGTTCTTTTAAACACCTTAAAATCAACCACAAAATGAGGATTTTGCTGAAAGTGATAAAATCCCGCTAATCTGTCAGAAAGACGCAATAGGCTATCCTTCTGATCTTCAAGCTCTTTTCCCAGCTTCAAGGCATTTTCCGTTAAGCGCAAGATTTCCTCTTCCCATTTTAACATTTGTTCAAGTTCTTCAGGAAATTCCTTGCTGAGCCCCAAAAAATCTTGATAAGAACCCGCTATTTCCTGATTAACATTATTTATCCGGGCCTCTAAAAACAGCAATTCTTCTTTAGTTTTGGTAAGCTTAACTTGTTTTTCCAGAAGTTCTTCATAACGGGATTGCAAACGCCTTCCCTCCTGCCAGGCCTTGTAGAAGGCAGTTTTGTTTTGGTATTGAGCCTGATTGCTTTTCAGGTCTTCCGTTACTTGATTAGCTTGCACCAAAACATGCTGCAGCTCATCTACCTGCCCTCGGGCTTCCTTTAGTCCGTTTTCTAAATTTAGTATTTGCTCCTCTAATTCTTCCAACCGGCGATTGTTATTTTTATTCCGAGGGAAACCCCTTTCTTTTAAAAATTTAGTAAAACCGGCCATCTCATCTTCCAACAATTTTAATGAATTTTCGTAGTCGCTTCCCGAGCCGGACAGTAAGATTCTCAGTTCTTCGGCAAGCCTGTCGTTTTCCGGCAAAGGCTGGGTAAGATAAAATGTATCTGCAAATAATTTGCCGCTGGTTAAACCAAACAGTTTTTCAAGATAGCTCTGGTAATCACCAACGGTTTTTAAAGCAGCAGGGTTATGCTCGGTTTCCAGCTGAACTTCCCATAGATCAAAGACCTTTTTTTCAATCACAACCCTGTGGCTGGCAAAATCTCTGCTGATTCGATACCGTTTCCCTGCAACCATAAAGCTTACTTCCCCCGCAAAATTATCAGTACTTTGCCAGGAGCGAAAACGAGCGGTCGTAAAACCTACCGGGTCTTTAGAGTTAGGCAAGCCGAAAATTACAGCCCTTAAACCCTCTGCTATGGTAGATTTACCTGTTTCATTCGGTGCAATCAATAAGTTTAACCCAGGTTCCAGCTTGAGCCCTTTTTTTGTTGTAAAAGGGCCAAAACCCTCCAGGCTGATTGTTTCCCATTGGACCCCTTTCAACTTTTGTCCCCCCCTTTCAATGCCTGTATGCCTTTTACTAAAGCTCGATTTAACAGCCGCTTTTGCTCGTCTGTGACAGCCTCCTTAAGCTTTTCCAGCATTCCTCGGAGGAAAAACCCCGTGATGGTTTTTTCTCGAGCCATTTTTTCCAATTCTGCAGCCGATAAAAAAAACGATTGATCAATGATTTCCACGTAGCGAAAAAAAGGCAACAACCTTTCCCTTAAGTTTTTGGGCTCAAATAAAAAGTTCCTCATGCCTTTGAGCTCCACTTGCATTACGGCATCAGGCCTGCCTAATTCCTCGACGGCCGACAACAGCTCATCCGAATTGTTGAACCTACTTAAGTCAATCTCTAATTTTTCAAATTTTGGTTTTACCGTTAAAGGTATTCTCTCCAATTGCACCCCCATATTTTGTCGCCAAATCCCCTTTAACAGGAATCCGGTCCCTAAATCATTAAAACCCTTATCTGCAATGGCACCTGCATAGGCTCCGATTCCCTTTCCAAATTGAAAAACCCGATGAGAATGAAAATGACCCAGTGCTACATAATCATAATTAGCTTGTTCCAAACTTTTGGCATCCAAGGGAAGACTCCTGGTCCCCAGTTCCCAGCCGGGATCGCCGTCAATATAACTGCCATGAAAAATCGCTAGGTGAAAACCTTCCTCTTTTTCCCGAGGAAAGTCCTTTAGTGTATCCGTAAAGCCGGTTATTCCCCCTGTATATGCCAAGCTGTAAACAAAAACCTGTTTTCTGTTGACATCCAATCGGAAGGACAATTGAGGTGAAGGATTAGTCACCAGGAACCCCGGCCAGCGATTTTGTTCCTGACGATAAACGCTGTCAGGGTAAGTGATCTCATCATGATTACCGGGCACTGTCACTAACTGAATACCACCCCTTACTAAACGGGTCAATTCCTTCATCACCTGACCAATAACTTTCGCAACTGGGCGGTGACTTTCAAACAAATCCCCCGCAATGATAACTAAATCAATTTTATTTTCGGGGTCCAAGGCAAAATCCACTACTGCTTTTAAAAATCCATCTCTTTCGGCACCTATTTCAACCCCCAGTTCCCGGTCCGAAAAATTTGGTTGCCAACCCAAATGCAAATCTGCTAAATGTAAAAAGCTAATCAAATTAATCTCCCCCTTTAACCTTTAAAAACATAACGATCAAGGTTTCTTACATAGGGCCACAATTCCTCGGTTTCTTCCGTTTTAACCTTAACAAACTTATCCACTTCCGCATCCAAAAGATCCGCTTGATGCAAGATAGCCGCTTCTAAAAACTTGGGGCGTTTCGGAGATTGCCATTCATACTTTCCATGGTGGCTTACTATCATGTGCAAAACCTTAACCCGCAAAATTTCGGGGAATTGATCAATCGCCGCAATTTTTTGATCTATTAGGCTTGCCCCCATTACGATATGCCCCAACAACCTGCCGGCATCATTGTAATCAATTACTTTATCATAGGAAAACTCGGCAACCTTACCTATATCATGGAATAAGGCTCCCGTTAACAGCAAATCAAGATCCGTTTCCGCATAGTTTTCGCCGATTTTTTTCGCTACCAGAGCCACATTTAGTGTGTGCTCCAACAAGCCGCCCAGATAAGCCTGGTGGTGAGATTTAGCCGCCGGAGCTCTTCGAAATTTATCGGCTAGATCAAGATCGGAAAATACCTGGTTAACCAAAGCTTTTAAATGCTTGTTCGTAATAATATTAATCACATTGCCTAATTCCGCCCACATTTCGTCCCCATCCCGGGGAGAAACCGGCAAAAAGTGGAACAAATCCTTGTCCTTAACCACAATTTTTTTAAGATTTTCAATAGTTATTTGCAATTTTTGATTGTATTTTGTAACAACACCCTTTACTACGATGAAATCGTGCAAAACAAAACCCTGGGCCAAGTCCTCTGCCCTTTCCCAAACCTTCGCATCCATTTCACCGCTTCTGTCTCCCAGAACTAAGGAAAGAAACTTCCCCTGTTTTTCTTTAAAAGGAACCAGCTCCTTTTTTTTAACCTGAAAAATATTATAAACCTGCTGCCCTTCATTTAAATCGGACAGATAAATCTTTTTCATTTTTTTAGCACCCCCGGTAATTATTTAAAAAGAAACTATGGAACAAAGGTTCGCCTTCTGGGGCCTTAAATCCTGCCAATATAGCTGCCTCTTTCAAATTATTAAGAGCTTTCCTGCTCACCCTTTTATAGTAGCAGTTAGTGTTAATTGAAATAAACTATATTAGTAAAAATTTATCAAGGGAGGGTTTAGCTTGTCGGGACAAACGGAAATAATTAATTTTCTGCGAAGCCTAAAGCCCTTTGTTAACAAACAGGGCGTAGAAGCCTTGAACACTTTGGAAAATGTATTTGACCTGTTAAATGATCCTAAAGTAGGGCAACTTACAAGCAGTGTTCAAAGCTTTTCAAACCTCAGAAAAGAACAGTCTCTACAGAACAAGGACAAAGGCAAACAAGAAAACAACTTAAGATCGCTAAAAGGGTTGTTAAAGCAAGTAAAATAAATAACGGCTTTTCGAAGCCTTTTTTTTTGGGAATAAAGGAAAAGGCCTTATTCCACCGAATATAAAAAATGGAGTAAGATTGCAAAATAACAGGAGGTGAAATCATGATTAACTGGCGTTGCTCAATTTGCGGATACACACTCACAGCAGAGGCCCCGCCTGAAGTTTGCCCCCAGTGTCACAATAAATGCCCCTTTGTGGATGATACTTGCTATACTCCGGAATGTGGTTTAGTAGATCCCCAAGAAAAGAAATAGGAGGTACAAATGATGTGGAAGATATTTCAAGCCAGTGAAGTGGTTGAATTTGCAATCAGAATAGAACAAAATGGCTATATATTTTATGCGGGTTTGGAAGACAAACTAACTGACCAAGGGGTCAAGGATTTAATTAATCATTTAAAAAATGAAGAAAAAAAGCATGAAGAAACATTTAGGCGTCTGTTGCCAAATTTAACTCCTGCCAACTTAAGGGAAACCTACCCGGGTGAATACGAAGATTATCTTAAAATTTTAGTAGACACCCACATCTTTGGCAAGGTGAACAGTGCTGAAGAAGCCCTAAAAAAAGTTAACACAGAAATTGATGCCTTAAATTTTGCTATGGGCTTTGAAAAGGATACCATTTTATTCTTTAAAGAACTAAAGGAACTTGTATCCGAAAAGGACAAGGAGGTCATTAATCTTTTGATTCAAGAAGAACAAACTCACCTGAGAAAGCTTGCTATTGTTAAAGCCGAATTGCTGGGATAAATATTCTAAAGCACTGCAGGTCACCGGAATATAATCTAACCCCCTCGGGAAAGCTGAAAACAAATTTCTACTTCCGAGGGGTGTTTTTATGAGCAGAGTTTGCAATTTCACTGATTGCTGGTGGTATGAACAAGCGGCGGAAAGGGACCCTTTCAACAGAGCTGATGGTGGAGGTTGAATCAACCCCTATATGGGCGAATTGGATTTTCGCCAATTAACTGCAAATGGTAAACCCAACTGCTATTTATCATGATTAACAATTAAATACTAAAAAAAGCAGCAACCTGTCGGATTGCTGCTGGGGGTAGCTAGATGCGTTTAAGACCGTCCATTCTAATGCTTTGGGAACCCTTTTGCACAAAAGATTTACAACAGGTTTCCATACAGGAATTGACCGGCGTAGACGGTGCATTAGCTGCTTGCAATGCATCAAAACTATCGGGCATTGAAGCACCAATCGTATCCGCTGTTACCATGATCTGATCAGCGTGACACCTGTTGCCTTCGTGCCAATAGTGACAGTTATCTACACTGCAATGAATACTTTGTTGCATTTTAACCACCTCCTGCTCATAGTTTGAGCAAAGAGGCAAAAATTAGCCGGGTAAAATCTGTATTTTTTATCTTTCCGGCTGTTTTAGCTGCTGGAAAATTTATAACCAGCACCCCACACTGTTTTAATATAGCTGGGGTTACCGGGGTTTTCCTCTATTTTATCCCGTAAACGGCTGATCATAACCGTTACATTGTCGGCATCTTTCACGGAATCGCTATCCCAAATTTGCTCCAGCAACTGCTCGCGGCTAAATACATATTCTGGTTGAGAAGCCATTAACCAAAGCAGTTTAAACTCCTTGGGAGTCAGTTGAACCTCCTTATCAGCCAAGGTTACCGTGTAGTTGTTAGGGTTAATTTCCAACCCTTTTTGCTTAACTAGGTCAAAAGCAGTTTTATTAGCCGACTCTACACCGGACATCCGCCTAAAAATGGCTTTAACGCGAAGGGCTAGTTCAGATGGACTGAATGGTTTGGTCATGTAATCATCCCCACCCATTCGAAAACCCAGCAAACGGTCCAACTCATCTGTTCTTGCCGACAAAATAATAATGGGCACATCAGATTTTTCTCTAATTAACCTGCAGACCTCAAATCCATCAATTTTTGGCAACATTAAATCAAGAATCATTAAATCAGGCCGTTCCCGCTGGAATAGCCACAGGGCTTCCTCACCGTCTCCGGCTGTGATAATCCTATACCCCTCCTTAGACAATCGGTGTTCAATAACTTTTACTATATCCTCTTCGTCATCCACTACCAAAATCTTTTTCTGTTCCATCCTTAACCACCTCCGTTTCTATCCCCTCTTTAGGTATGGTGAAATAAAACGTCGAGCCCTTGCCTAAATCACTTTCAACCCAGATAAAACCTCCGTGTAAATCTACATATTTTTTAGCAATTGCCAAGCCCAGACCAGTACCCTTGTATGCTCTTGTTGTGGAGCCGTCCACTTGCCTAAAGGCATCAAATATATATTGTTGGTCCTCCTTTTTAATGCCCAAACCTGTATCCTTAACCTGAACAACCAGCCCTTGATCATTTGTTTCAGCTTTAATGGAGACCATGCCGCCAACGGGAGTAAATTTAACGGCGTTGCTGAGCAGGTTCAGCAAAATCCTTTCTATTTTTTCTCTGTCCCCGTAAATTTTCTCCGGCCCAGTTGCTAACTCAATTCTGAAATCAATTCTTTTTGTTAAAATCAAGGAATGCAGCCTTTTTTCTAAATCCAAAACCAGATCCTCAAGGGAAAAATAAGTAGGGTAAAGGCTGGCATTCCCTGCCTCAATTTTTGCCATATCTAATAAATCATTGATTGAATCCTCCAAACGATGGCTGCCCCGCAAAGCGCCTTCTAAGTAGTCTCTTTGCTGTTCGTTAACAGGCCCGCCAATACCTTCTAACAACAACTCCACAAAAGCAATAACTGAAGTTAGGGGTGTTCTCAGCTCGTGGCTGACGCTGGCCAAAAACTCCGATTTTATTTTATTGGCTTCCTCCAGTTCCCTTTTTTGCTCCTCCAAGGTTCTGTTGGCTTCCTTTAATTTAGCGGTTCTTTCTTTAACTTGATGCTCCAGGTCAATATAAAAACCCTTTAGCCGCTCAGTCATAGCGAACCACTGCTCAGCCATCAGCTCTATTTCTGCCGGTGCATTGATCTTGGGAAAAGGACTATCTAAATGGCCTTGCCCGTATTTTTGGGCTACCAATATCAACTTGTTAAGCGGCTGCTCTACTGCCCTCTGCACAAAGATAAAAACTGCAAAGGCAATTAAGGTCAGCATTAGAACAATAAACACCATCTGCAATGTTAGCTCCATTTTAATCATTTTGTTTTGAGCAAACATAGGCATCTCCAGCCCAATCACACCAAGCAGCTGATCCCGGGTGTAGGTGGGTATCCCTTCAAAGGAGGCAAAAGTGTTTTCACTTCCATGACAACTTAAACAGGATTCCTCCACGCGTACCGGGGCAAAATAGTAAAACATTTTTTCTTTGGCACTTGTTCGGATATCCCAAACTTCTTGAACCTCGGGGTCTTTTATAAACTCCTCCACTAAAGCAAGTGTCGCAGTGGGGAGGGACTCAACCCGGCCGGTATCAAATAGGATTTCGTTAAACAACCAGGATTTTTCTTTGTAGAGTTTATTAATGGACTGCTCCGTCGCTGAAACAGTTCTGTGTTTAAAATCCGCCACCCTTACCCAATCAGCAATAGGGCCATTATTCAAATCATTTCCCCCCGGGAAAAATCTGGTCTCTACAAACAAAGAGGTGGCCACCCTAGCTTTTTCCGCCAGCTCCCACTCTAGGTTTAATTTCAAGCGTTCGGAGATCCAGGGGAAATTAGTCAGAGAAACCACCAGAACAATAATTGCCAGATTAATGGACAAGCGAACGCTCAACTTATTAAAAAAACTGGTTTTCGCCACCCTTACCTTCCCCTTTGAATCGCAACTCTGTTTTATAGTTTTTTTCGGAAACTACGCATCAATTAGAAAACAAGCAAAGAAAAGAACACCTTAAGCCCCTTCCGTCCCGGTCCTCTATCATCCGGGCCGGCCGTTACCGGCTTTCCGCTTTAAAAAGCTAAAACCCTTGAAAAATAGGCAGTGAAAGCAAGAGGTATGCAATTACCGCCGCTGCCACCAAACCTACAATTAAAAATGATTTTTTCATTTTCAATCACCTTTCCTTACCTCTTTTTGAATCTGATTTAAAAGTTCTCTGGCTTCTTGTAGCCTTGTTGATGGGACATAAAGATCAACACTGAAAGATGAGCCCATATAGACCTTTGTTAAGCCACTCATACCAGGATATTTTCGCAATACGGGAATTTCATTGGTTTCCAACAGCCCTGCAATAATATCGGCCTCAAGGTCTGTTAAAATGCCTTTTATCAAAGCCCAATTGTTTTCGCCAGGTTCCCCCTTGTCTTTTTCTGACAAAGAATCTACCTCAAGATTTTCCACCAGTTTTACCTTACAATCCGGACATTTTTCTAGCTCGCCAAGGTATTCAGCCCTGCACAGAGGACAATAAGACATAGCCACTCCTCCTGTCGGTTATTAATAACAACTGGTAACCGGTTTTGAAAATTTAACTGCTTAACTAATACACCATCAGTAATGGATTTTCCTGCAATTTACCACAACTAAATTTAGATCACTTGCCGCGGTTATTCTCATATTTAGCAATACTTTTAACGGAATTCATAACTAAAGCCACGACTAGCCAACATTTAAATGTTTTCAAAATAAAAATTTTCATAGATAGCTTAACAAATTCACCATTTTCTATTACAATTAGGATAGACAGTCAATTTTTAGGAGGAATGGTATTTGAAAAAACTGCTTTTTTTGTACAACTCCCTAAGCAATGAGCTCCGTCAAGGACCCTTCGGGGAATGCGCCTCAGCAGCCACAATTGATGCTTTAAACAAAACCTTTCAAGCCACAGGGCACCGGGTTTTTCCCATTAATGTTAAAACCCCGACTCAACTGATTAATTATTTAAAAAAGCTTCCGCGCCCCCATTTAGCTTTTGTTTATGCCGAAGGCTTTTTAGGTATCCCTGAAACCTTATGGGATGGCAGCGGCCCTAGTCTCTTGCGACAAATCCTTGCTAACTATGGTATTCCCAGCACCCATTCCACAGCTGAAATAATGCAAATTTGCCGACACAAACAATTGACCTCCTCACGGCTGCAAAGTTTTGGACTGCCGGCACCGGATTTTCAGGTAGCAATACCTAGTAGCTTTCAGCCAGCAGAGCTATCCCAAAAGTTGACCTACCCCTTGTTCGTTAAGCCTGCAGGAGGTGGTGCCAGTTTAGGCATCGATGAATCTTCCATAGTTGGCAATCAACAAGAACTGATATCCAAGCTAAAGGGGCTTTTTTTGCAATTAGGTGATCTGCCTGTGCTGATTGAAACCTACCTTCCCGGCAGAGAATATACTATCGGTATCCTGGGTAATGATCCCCAATATGTCCTTCCGCCAATTATTTTTCCTCCGGACACCAAGGTTAGAAGTTTAGCAAAAAAGAGAGACACCAAAGATTACCCCTGGGACTTTCTTTCGGTGTCAGATCCACGCTGGTTTCAGCTGACCACCCTTGCTAAAGCGGCCTTCGATGCAGTAGGAGCCTCCGATGTAATACGAATTGATTTTAAAGAGGATAGCTTTGGAAACCCCTATATAATTGATATTAACGGCACACCTTCCCTGGGTGCCAGAGCCTCCCTGGCAGTGATGGCCCAAGAATTAGATATTAATTATTTGAAACTGGTTAGCTTTATCCTTTTTAAGAGCTATTTACGCCATAATATTGATCCACCCGCAGCACTGAAGGAGGTTATTGCCGACACCTTACAAAAGCTATGTTCTTATGGCAACCTGGTAGCCTAACCAACAAAAAGACCTGACAGGTCTTTTTTTGTTGGCGAGTTTTTGTTTATGTTGCGGGAGAACCTACTTAAACAAAAAATTTCCCCCTATTTTACCTGATTTATTCCATATGTCCCATTGGTAGCATCTAAAAATAAATGCACCTTGGGTGGAAAATAAGTGAAATAACTGGTGACTAATACCAGAACAGCGATTGATGCTAAAGCAACAGACGGAGAAATTACCGGGTTAAGCTGTCCTGTTAAAAGCTTATAGCTCAACCACTGAGCCAAGGCTATGCAAATTGCAAAAATCGAAATATCAATTGCCAAAATATGATGTCCGGTGAAAAAAGTGTAAAAGTAAAAAAGCCCTATCATAATTATAGGAACCGAGTAAATAGCAATAGCTTGAGCAGCCCAGAAGTGAGGAATCTGTTCTTTAAAATAAAAACCCATTATGATAGAAAAAATCAAAATAGGATATGTCCCCATTTTTGAATGCTCCCAAACACTTTCATTTACAGGGGAAATAAGTCCAATCAACTGAACACCGGTTGAACTGTAAAAGAAATGCCAAGCGGCACCAACAACAAAAATAACAAAAAAGCCAGTTATCTCCCATTTAATAATTTGTGCATCCAAGCCTACCACCGCCTTCCTTGATCACCAGATCTACCCGGAGAAAAGGGGCCTAGCAGAACCATCCTACCATGCCCCTTCCCTTACCTCTTATTTAAACTCCTTAGCTTCCTTTGATGACACAAATACATTATAAATAGATTTGACAACAGAGGCAATGCGTGCATCCAAATTCAATTTTAATTTTACCGTCAGTAGCAGACCTGCACCAACAGCCATTAAGATACCGCTGATCGCGTAAAACTGAGGTGCGAGATAATTTACGTAATTTACGCCCTCAACTATGTGGGAAGGCATTGCAAAAAGGGTAATGGCAAGCTGGCTTATTCCGCCTACCAGGAAAGCAACTCCTGTGGGAATAACATAAGAAGATTCACCCTCGGGTTTTTTAGCCAAATCAATTCTATTCCAAATGAAGGGCAACCTGACAATTAAGAAAATAACTAAGGCGGCAAGTGTAAAATATACGCGCACATTCGTTGGGGCTGTGCCTCCCCTAATGGTTTGGGACATATACATTTTTACCAGGCCAGAGCCGCCACCGATAAACAAGGTAATGAGTGCGGCATTATATGCCCATTTTTCGGAACGGACAAAGGCGTAAGTAATAATAAATAGAGCAAGACCTACCAAAATATTAACTACAACCATTGATTTATAAAACGGTGCATAAGGAACCATTACCGCAAATGGCCCCAAATTAGCTGCATTCCATGCAACACAAGTAGTGCCAATACCACCTGTCAGGGTAAAAATTGACACCACTGCCAAGGCAGTAATCAACAACCCTTTTACCGGGGAAGTAAAATCCTTTTTCATGCAAATTAGCTCCTTTCAAAATCAATTTAAAACACTTTTCCATAGTTAGGAAAAACCTTTATCAAGCATTTACCACCTCCAGTTAAAATGTTATAAATTAAAAAATGTTGCCCAAACATTGCAAATGTATTACATATATTAAATTATCACAACTTCGTTGCAAAATATTTGCCTTTTGGCAAATGATTGGGTAGCTGTAGGGATTTTTTTAAATATTTCTTGTTGGTTGTCGGGGGAAGTGGAAAGTGGAAAGTGGAAAGTAGAAGGTAGAAGGTAGAAAGTAGAAAGTAGAAAGTGGGAGGTGGGAGGTGGAAGGGGAAAATGGTTTGTAAATTTGTTTTTTGTTTGGACAATAGTCTTGCAATACATTGCAAGACTATTGCAATTATAATAGCCGCGGCTGTACCCGGGCTAATAAAAAAAAGACCATGCTCCGAGAGCATGATCCTTTCTTTTGCTGTTATTTTATCACCGGTAAAGAAGCTAATCCTTGTTTGACATAATCATCGTTATAATCCACGTCTTCAATGCCCCCGGCAAGGTAAAAATCATAGGCGGTTAAATCAAAGTGACCGTGGCCGCTTAAGTTAAAGAGAATAACCTTTTCCTCCCCCGCCTCTTTGGCCTTGTTGGCCTCATTAATGGCGGTTGTAATTGCGTGGGCGCTTTCCGGTGCCGGCAAAATGCCCTCCGTCTTGGCAAAAAGGACAGCGGCTTTAAAAACGTCCGTTTGCATTACTGCCTCTGCCTCAATATAGCCGTCATGATATAATTGACTGACCAAGGGGGAATCCCCATGGTAGCGCAATCCCCCTGCATGTATTCCGGGGGGAATGAAGTCATGTCCCAAGGTATACATCTTCATAATAGGTGTTAGCTTGGCTAAATCACCATAGTCATAAGCAAATTTACCCCTCGTCAGTGTGGGGCACGCCGCCGGTTCAACTGCTATTAATCTGGGCCCTCTACCCGCCAGCACATCGGGGAAAAAAGGAAATGCGGTTCCCCCAAAGTTACTACCGCCGCCGCAGCAGCCAATAACTATATCTGGATAAGTATCAACCAGCTCCAGCTGTGCTTTGGCTTCCTGTCCAATCACAGATTGATGCACAACTACATGGTTTAAAACACTACCTAAGGCATAATTTGTGTCCTCTCTTGAAGCAGCTTCTTCTACAGCTTCACTGATGGCAATTCCCAGACTGCCGGGGCTATCCGGGTCCTTTGCCAGCACTTGCCTGCCCGCCTCCGTTAAGTTACTGGGGCTGGGAATTACCGTTGCTCCAAAAACCTCCATCAAGGATTTACGATAGGGTTTTTGTTGACTGGAGATTTTAACCATATACACTCTACATTCCATATCAAAATAATTACACGCTAAACTAAGAGCTGTTCCCCATTGGCCTGCACCGGTCTCGGTGGTCAGCCTTTTAATACCTGCCTTTTTATTATAATAAGCTTGGGGTATTGATGTATTCAGCTTATGACTGCCTGCAGGGCTTACCCCTTCGTATTTATAATAAATTTTTGCCGGTGTTTTTAGGGCTTTCTCCAATTGAAATGCCCGATAAAGAGGCGATGGCCTCCATAAGTGATAAAGCTTTTGGACTTCCTCCGGTATGTCTATCCAACGCTCCTGAGACACTTCCTGTTTAATTAATTCTTCCGGGAAAATTACTGCCAGATCTTGAGGACCGGCCACCTCCTGTGTTTGGGGATTCAAAGGCGGCTCCAGTGGATTTGGCAGATCCGCTTGTACATTGTACCAGCGAGTAGGCATCTGCCTCTCTTCTAAAATAATTTTGGTGGGATGATTTTTACTCATCTCTGTCTCTCCTCTCCTAATCTAATCTCTTCTCTTCCGGTTTATGCCGGACTTGCAGATATTTTATACTAAAACCTATCGGATGTCCAGCAAATTTTTTTTGATTAGGCATTTTGTTTTGCTCTTTTTGCATGAAACCCGAGCTTAATGACCAAAATAAACTGAAAGGAGGTAAACTACCCTTGGATCATGTGCGTGGTACACTACCGGTTGTTCATCAAAGCCAAAGTGAACAATTTAAAAAGGAACTTGCAAGATTGGGGTACGAATTTTCCGAGGATATCGCAGAATTATCCTTCCACAGGGAAGGCCTGTTGGAATCCGTGTTGGCAGAAATTTTGCCCTTGGTAGAAGAAGGCGGTTGGGATGCCAGGAAGGACCTTTACTTGGAGCAAAGCAATCCTGACAAAGCTGCTCAATCAATCTATGAAAGAGGCCGTATTTCCAGAATCTATCCCCACTTCTAAACTGGGTCTCGGAAACAGACGCAATACTGCACTTTGAAAGGGGGTGAGAGTTTGAGCCAGCTAACAAATATCGAATGCATTATGCTGGAAAATCACTACAAGTCTGACCTTGCGCTGGTACAGTTAATGGAATTTGCCAGGCAAAACTGCATTGAACCCAGTTGCAAAAACATTTGCGAAACAATGGTAAAGGATCACCAACAACAAGCTGCCGGTTTAGCACGATTTATCTAAATACTAATTTAAGGAGTGAAAATTTTGCAGGGACAAATTCCGGGCAAGGAAATGATGCAAATTCTTTTGGACCATCACAAAAGCTGTAGTGTACATCTACTTAATTTAGCAATGGAATGTGCCAATTTTGAGTTGAGAAACGAAGTATTAAAAACTTTAGATATGTCCTTAAGACATCAGGAACACATTTTTGAATTAATGAGCCACCTAGGTTGGTACCAAACTACCCCGGCTTCACCGGGAGAAATAGAATCACTTAGAAACACTTCTCAACAGATGATCACAGCTTAACAAAAAAGATCCCACGGGATCTAAACGGCAAAGCTTACGAATTAATTTTATCAAGTTCACCACCTTCAAAACCGCTACTGAAAACACAGAAAAAAAGGGCCAACATGGCCCTTTTAAACTTTTAATACTGTCCTAATCTGTGGGATTGACCGCCGCCAATGCCGTAATCTTGCCTGCCCAAGGGTGAATCTACCACACTGCCTGCCAAGGGACTGGGGCTGGTATGAGTTGCAATGTTGGAAGAAATACCACCGCCCCCAAAACCACTGCCGCTAAAGCCGCCGGCAAAACCGCCGCCGCTTCCGCTCATACCGCTACCGGGATAACCCCCGTAATGGCTAGAACCCATGTAACCACTTTCCCAGCTTTGACCCATGCCCGGGCCCTTGTAGCTTTGGTCACCAAAGTCACCAACACCCGCCTTGCCGCTTTGTGGAGGTGTAAAGGAAGCCACATTGCCGGGGAAACCCTGGGAGGAACCCGACCAAGGGCTGCTACCAATTCCGGAGCTGCCTCCAAAACCGGAACCGCCTACAAAGCCTCCCATCCCCCCTGCCATACCTGAGGAACCTGAATAGGATGAACCCAGAGAAGAGATTTGATGAATTTGACTGCTGAGATTAGATAATTCCCTCTGCAGTTGACTAATCCTAGATTCCAGCTGCTGAATTTGAAAGTTCATGAAATCCACTCCTTTTATAATTGTTAAAGCTAAAACTAGTATGAGGTAGAAAGAAGTGGATTATGCAAGAAAAAGCAGAAAGATAATGGTTATTCCTTCCTGAAATTTTAAAAGCTCCTTCCCTTTTCAAAAGACAGTAGCAAAACAAACACCGATTCTATCACTTTAAAAGATCTGCGGCATAGGGAATTTTACGGCCCGGGCAGCCCTCCCTTTGACAAAGCTGGCAGTTTTTAAATTCCGTTGCAGAGGGAAAAAGAAATCCCGAAACTGATTTAACGGGGTACATTGCCAAACCTTCGGTTAAAACCACACCAATGGCCTCCTCGGATTTGTTTAGTAGGTGAAATAAGGGAATTTGCTCCGTTAGGGGCCACGCAGGTAAAGATCCGGGATTCATCTGACCTACTTTTTTTAACCCGAAATTATTACTCAGATAAGCCACCAGTGCATTAATAGCAACCCTTAAGGCCTCCTGTTTCAACATATCTGCCCATAATTGTTCCAAGATACTGGTTTTAGTCTTACTCCAATCCTCCAACTCTGTTCCGCAAGTGGCAACAAAGGGAAAAACCCGGAAAACATCCTGTAAATTTAAATTAAAAAGGCTGCTGTTAAAGGTAATTCCTTCCACAACAATTGTCCCATCACCTTTTTTTTCGATGTAGGCCGGACGGGAAAAAGCTTTCGGCCTACCTATTTCCTGTGCCTCAAAGGCAAGAGCCCTTGCTCGTTCAATATATTTAACTCTACTACCTAATCTAAGCTTTTTTAGATAATTATCTACGTCCAAGGCAAAAGGAATTTGATCCAAAATAATTAATGCTTCTTTTATCGCAACCGCCTCCAAGATCCGCTGGTAATAGGTAGACTCCTACTGCGTCCTAAACTGTATTTCGCCTAGATTTTATCCAGGGCTTGTTCCAGGTCAAAAATAATATCTGCCACATCTTCCAGGCCGACGGAAAGCCTAATCATAGTTTCTGTTAGCCCAAAGCTATTTAGTTCTTCACGAGGGTAGCCTCTATGGGTCATTGCTGCAGGGTGTTCTGCCAAGGTTTCGGCATCGCCTAAGCTTACAGCCAATTTTATCAGTCTAAAATTATTGATCAGCTTTTTTGAAGTAGCTAAATCTCCTTTTAGCTCAAAACTCAACATGCCTCCAAAGCCCCTCATTTGCTTCTTGGCTATTTCATGACCGGAAAAACCGGGCAACCCGGGGTAAAAAACTTGTTCAACCTTTGGATGTCGAACCAAGTATCCTGCTACTTCAAAGGCATTTGCTTCATGCTGCTTCATCCTAAGCCCCAATGTTTTTAGTCCTTGTAAGAACAACCAACCGTTAAAAGGACTCATCACACTGCCCAACTCACACATATAGCCGAATTTTAATTCTTGGATATAATCTAAATCACGGCTTACTGCAATGCCTCCCAAGCCTGCCCCAAAACCGGCTATGTACTTAGTGGCGCTGTGAACAACTACATCGGCGCCGTAATCTAATGGGTTTTGAAAAAAAGGACTGGCAAAGGTATTATCTACAATTATACGGATCCCATACCGCCGGGCTACCTCCTTAACCCCTGCTAAATCTATTATTTCTAAATTAGGGTTAGCAGGCGTTTCAAAATAAAAGACCTTCGTTTTGCTGCTAATTAAACCTTCCACTCTAGCCAGGTCAGTGAAATTAACAAACCTTGCTTCAATTTGATAACGAGGCAAGATGTTTTTTAATACATTGTAGCTGCTGCCATAGACGGTGCGATGGGTCAGGACTTCATCCCCCGGAGCCAGCAGGGATAACAAGGTGCTGCTGATGGCCCCCATACCTGATCCGAAGGCTACCCCCGCCGCCCCGTTTTCCAGGGCTGCCATTTTTTCTTCCAATAAACGTAGGGTTGGATTGTTGCCCCTAGTATAGACAAAATCATCCTTCTCAAAAGAAAATACCTCGTCGGCATCTTCAATGCTGTCAAATGAAAAGGTAGAGGTCATAAAAATAGGCGGATTTAGTGCCTTCAAGGGCTGCCTGTCATCCTGATGGATGCTTAAGGTATTAAAACCAAGTTTTTGTTTTCTTTTAGCGTTCATGAAATCACCTCTGCCCATAGGAATTGAGATAAAAATCCCTCATATTTAGAATATCTTCCTCAGATAATGCCACCGCACCGCCCAGCAGTTGTGCAGCCAATAAAGTTTTGGCGGCCTTCTCTACTATCTGACAAACTTTTAGAGCCTCCTTTAAATCCCGTCCGGCACCCAGGAGGCCATGATTAGCCAAAAGCACCCCTTGCCGGCCTTTTAAAGCCCTAACTGCATTTCCGCCTAATTCCTCCGTACCCGGCAAGGCATAATCGGCTACTTTTACATCCCCGCCTGCTATTTGCACTAAATCTTCTAAAGCCCCGGGTATGCTTTTTCTAGCCGCTGCCCAGGCGGTTGCGTAAACACTATGGACATGAACAACTGCTTGAATCTCCGGTCTGGCATTATACACCGCTAAATGCAGGGGAAGCTCAATAGAAGGTTTTCTGCTGCCTTCCATAATCTCCCCGGTTAATTCAGCCAACACAAGATCCTCCGGGGTTAAACTCAAATAATCCATACCGCTAGGGGTAATGGCTAGTAGATTTTCTTCCCCCGGAAGCCTAGCGCTGATATTACCCCAGGTGCCAACCACCAGGCCACAAGAAAACATCTCTTTCCCTGTTTCAATGATCATTTTTTTTGTCAAAGTTCTCTGCTTCAATGCCATCACCTCTTTAGCAGACTTGGATAGAATACCCTACAGAGCCCTACTATTTGAGATAGTCCAGCACATAGGGTAAACTGCCCTGCCCACGCTTACCTATTATTTCAACTACCCTGCTGCTGATTAACATTCCATCAAATTGCTCCATTATCAGCCTCCTCTGCTCGGCATTAACAGGGTTGAAATCTACAACGCAGGGGATATCCTTTACTTTTTTGATCATTTCCACCGTGTTTTTAAGCTCGTCCAGCATTTTCTCGGGCTGATCCATCAAACTAATAGATGGCATACAATGAATAAACCCCTCCGCTTCCTCGGTAATCATCTCGATGCGATTTTTCGAGGTAGGTGCTATGGTGGAAATCAAGGCCAGCCGGTATTCCCGGCAAAAAGGCAGAAACTCCTTTTTTTCCTCAAAGGGGAGGTCCGGTACTATTATACCCTCCACCTTTGCTTCCCGGCAATTTTGCATAAATTTATCCGGGCCGTATACAAAAATAGGGTTAGCATAGCTTACCAGAATTATTGAAATATCAATTTGTTGTTGGACGCTTTTTAGCATTTCAAAGATTTTATCTGTTGTTACTCCACCAGACAAAGCCCTGAAATCCGCATCTTGAATTATTTGTCCCCCGGCAACCGGATCAGAAAATGGAATTCCTACCCCGACCAAGTTAAATCCGCCCTTTTTGAACCCTAGAATCAATTGCTCGGTAAAGGCTATTTCGGGATCGCCGCCTGTGATAAAAGGGATAAGCATTTTTTCCTTGCTGAACATTTTTTGCAAATTAGTCATAAAGTTTCACTCCTCTATAGCGGGCTATAGCAGCCACATCCTTGTCCCCCCTGCCGGAAAGACAAATAACCATTATTTGCTCCCTACTCAGTTGACCCGCAATTTTTTTTGCATAGGCTACGGCATGGGCGCTTTCTATAGCCGGAATAATCCCTTCAACTTTGGACAGATACTCAAAAGCATCCACCGCCTCTTCATCGGTTATAGCTACATATTGAGCCCTGCCCGAATCATGTAAGGCGGAGTGCTCCGGACCCACCCCGGGGTAATCAAGACCGGCAGAAATAGAATAAACGGGTTTTATTTGACCATAATTATCTTGGAAAAAGTAAGATTTCATTCCGTGAAAAATACCGACTGAACCCTTATTGACGCTGGCAGCATGATCTTCTGTATCTAAGCCCCGTCCACCGGCCTCGCAACCGATTAAGCGAACATTTTCATCCCCAATAAATTCATAAAAGGCACCCATAGCATTACTACCGCCGCCAACGGCCGCCAGTACCACATCAGGCAAACGACCTTCTGCTGTCTGCAGTTGACCTTTGATTTCCCTGCCAATGATGCTTTGTAAATCTCTAACAATTACCGGAAAGGGATGAGGGCCTACCACCGAACCTAAGACATAGTGGGTATCCTCAATTCTGCTGACCCATTCCTTCATAGTTTCGTTAACTGCATCCTTTAGTGTCTGGGTTCCGCAGGTTACTTGGTGAACCTTAGCCCCTAACAATTCCATTCGGTAAACATTTAAGGCTTGCCTTTCGGTATCCTCCTTGCCCATAAAAATTTCACATTCCAAGCCCATTAAAGCTGCCGCCGTAGCAGTTGCAACTCCGTGCTGGCCGGCCCCGGTTTCTGCAATCACCCTCACCTTGCCCATTTTTTTAGCCAGCAAAACCTGTCCGAGAACATTGTTGATTTTATGGGAACCGGTATGGTTCAGATCCTCCCTTTTTAAATAAATCTTTGCTCCGCCGAGATCTGCCGTCATTTTTGCCGCGTAATAAAGCAAAGACGGCCTACCGGCGTAATTATTAAGTAAATCATTCAATTCTTTCTGGAACCCCGGGTCTTTTTTGTAGTGGTTATAGGCTTCTTCCAGTTCAATTACGGCATTCATCAGTATTTCAGGTAAATATTGCCCCCCATGAATGCCAAACCTCCCCTCAACTGCACTCCTCAATTCTCATCATCCTCCTTTTTAAATTGCCTCAGTCATTTTCAAACAGTGTTGTACCAAGCTTATTACCAACCACTGGGAGGTCTACCCGGATATCTTAATAAAAATAAAAAACTTTCATCCCAAAAATAGGGACAAAAGCTTTAGCTCCTGCGGTACCACCCAAATTGGCAAAATGCCCACTTGTTTTGTATAGCAACTATACCTTCCATTAATAACGGCTTTGGATTCCGTAGGCGCCTACTTCCCTAAGGTTTCGGGCCTCCCTCACAGGTCCATTCAAAATAATTATTGTAATCGCCTTCCACCAACCGACGACTCTCTTGATACAAATCATTATTTCTACTGCTCCCGCTCATTGGTTTCACATATTGACCTAAGTTTAGCATTAAAATTTTGTTGCTGTCAACAAAAAATTTAAATTGGGCTAGGTTTAGTCGTTTCAAGACCCTTAACAAGCCTACCATTTTTTCATATTCTTCTATGGGAATTATAAAAAAGCCGATGTTTTCATTTTCCACAAAATTGCCTGCCTGTTAGTTGCCTTTTTTGGCATGTAATAACTCAATAAAAACATCTACTATCTTTGGATCAAATTTTGTGCCTGCGCCATTTTTAATTTCTAGAATAGCGTCACTATAACTTTTAACTGTGGCCTGCCCCGAGGAATGAATCATTTGTTCAAAGGAACCTACAATATTTATAATTCGTGCCATCAAAGGGATCTTTTCACCTTTTAACCGCTTTGGAAAGCCCGAGCCATCCCAATTTTCATGATGCGCCAGAACGATATCTGCTAATTCCAAGGTATCATCAAAATTTGACAATATCCTGTAACCCACCAGTGGATGAGATTCTTCAACTTTATATTCTGATAGTTTTAACAATTGCTCCTTACCTGAAATGCCCGGCTCTAAAATAACTTTTCCAATATTATGAAGCCGCCCCACCTTCATTAATTTTTGAATGTCTAGTTGAGAAAGATTTAATGCGATCCCAACCTCCCGAGACATTTTACTGACATACTCAGCATGTTGTCTTTCTCTCTCATAATTTTCAAAAAACAAATTTACAATGGCTTCAAGCTCATCACATTGTTTGCTGCTCTTTTCCAGCGTTTTCGAATAATACATTTTTGTTTCGGCCTTATTTAATGTTCGTATCATGTCAAGGTTTTCATGAGTTTTACTATCACAACCTATAGAAATACTAATTTCTATTGCATAGTCCTTGATTGTGGAAATCTTGTTTTTGATTCTGAGTGCAATTTTTTCCGCTTCATTTAAATCTGTTTTAGGTAGTAGCATTACAAATTCATCCCCACCCCAACGAGCGATGATATCATCCGAGCGACACTCGTTTTGCATAATACCGGCAACTTCCTTTAGCATTTTATCCCCATAACTATGTCCAAAGATATCATTAATTAATTTTAAGCCATTAACATCGCCCATTAGAATAGAGATAGGTAAGTTCCGCTTTGTATCAAGCCGGTTTAATTCCTCTTCAAAATAACGCCTGTTATATAGTCCAGTTAAATAATCATGGTAACTTAAATACTCAATTTTAGTTCTTTCTTCTTTCTTTTCGCTAATGTCCCTAAAAGCAATCGCTGCCCCAACCGACTTCCCTTTTGTATCAATAATAGGGGATACATTACCCTCAATAAAATATTTAACACCTTTTTTTGAAGTTAAAATAGCATAGTCGGTCAGTTTTTGGCCCTTCCCACTCATTAACACTTTTTCAACGGAATCTTGGATAACAACACCTTTCCGATCCCCTGACAACAGAAAAATTTTTTTGTAGCTCACCCCTGACACATCTTCTAGGGTCCAACCGGTTAATTCGGATGCCATGGGATTCAAAAATTCCACTCCCCCATGCATATTAACCACCATAATAGCGTCCCCAATAGCTACCAGTGTTTGGTAACATTTTTTATGCTGACAAATAGGTGTTAACAAGGAATCCTTACATAATAAAACATCCAGATCATCATTCATAGGTAAAACCATATCATGACCATCAGTTTTATTACCGCTCTTTTTCATGTTGGCCCCCCCACTTTGAATACCAATCATTTAGAGTAGACATCATTATGTTTAATTATTAGTGTAAGGGAATAACCCTTAAAAGTCAATGATTGCTATGATTTACGGCATAATTAGGTTGAGGTGGTTGATTTGTATGAGAGAATTCGCACTTTAAGAGAGGACAAAAAAATTACCCAGGCTCAAATGGCAAAGCTGTTAAATATCCATCAAACAACTTATTCCGATTATGAGCTGGGTTATCTAAATATTCCCGTACCTACCCTTGATAAGATTGCCTGTTTATTTGAAACCAGTATTGACTACCTTGTAAATAGAACAGATAAAAAAGAGCCTTACCCTACAAAAAACCAGCTAAAAACTAATCCCCGGGCCTAAGGGTTAATTAAGCTCATCTATTGTTAGCATAAAGCTTGGCACAAAGACTTTTAAAAAATAATTAACTTCGGGCAGGGGATTCTCTTGCAGTTCCTTTTCGATTACCTGCTTAGCCTTGCTGAATTCTTCGTTACCGCTCTTTAACTCCTCAAGGCATTTTAAATAAGCACAAATTTTATCTGCGGCTTTAACCAGCTGCCAGGACTCCATGTCCTCCTCACCGATCAAAAAGTATCTTTTGTAGGCATTTTTTAATTTGGAGGGCAACAAACGAAGAAGCTTTTCTTTGGCAACCTTTTCAATTGATTGGTAAGCCTGGTGAATTTCCGGGTTAAAATATTTTATTGGAGTTGCTAAATCCCCGGTGATCACTTCCCCTGCATCATGGAAAACTGCTAAAGCCAACACCCTGTCCTGATCCATTTGTCCCCCGAAAAATTCATTTCTGATAATGGCCAAACCGTGAGCAACCATGGCTACCTGCAAGCTATGCTCCTGAATATTTTCTGTTAAGGTATTTCGCATTAAACCCCAACGGTTAATTAATTTCATTCTGGCCAAATATGCAAAAAAATGACTGACCGGCTGCTCTTCCATTAATATAACTCCCTCTCTACAAAAGTCTCGTAAGTAATCTGGTCTGAAATCATGTCTTTTTCCCTTAACCATTCCAGAACTCGTGTTACCTCCTCCAAACTTGGCAATTTGGGCGGAGGAAAATTTGGCACCCTATATTGTGCTATCATCGGCTCGGGAATACTGATATTGGAAATCATTAACTCCTTGTAGTTTTGGGGAGCATCGTTAATTTCCTGAACAGTTTTAGTGTACACCCGGTAGAATTTTTTTAAAAGAGATTTTTTCGTAGTTAAGGTTTTGTCCGTCATCACTAAGACTGCTTGGGAAAAATTGTGTCCTAAATCATCTGCTATTACCCGGCAGCCGTTCAACTCGGCAAATTCCGCCAAAGGATCCGGTAAGTTTGCAGCAGCTATCTTGTTATTTAATAACATCTCCAGACGGATGGGTATCTTCGGTATAGCAACTTTCTCCACCTCCTTCGGGTCAACTCCTGCCTCTTTTAAGATCCCATCGGATACATATTCAATAACGGAATTAAAAGAAATGCCAAGCTCCTTGCCCACAAGATCAGCCAAGGTTTCCAGCTCACTTTGCCGGGGCACTATGATAGCAAAACGCCTCATCGTATCTGTTGCTTCAAGAGTTACAGAAGTTACCTTTAAATCCGTGCCCGAATCTTTTAACAAAGCAGCCACTATTAAATCGGTCATCATGCCGTCAATTTGTCCAGATTGAATGGCAGTTTGGCTTTCAACGGCACTTTGAAAAGGTATTAATTCCACTTTCAAACCTTCTAGAGCAAAATACCCCTTTTCGGTAGCAGCTACCATAGGTAGAATATCCTCTAGGGAAAGAACCCCCAACTTTAAACTTTCGTAGTCTTGATCACTTTTTTTATTGCCGGTACAGCCGGTAATAATTGCTAATGCCAGACAACAAAACAAAACCATAGCTATTATTTTTTTTGAACGCATAATCAAACCTCCTTATTAAAATGAATCTAAATTCATTTCTTGTAAAGAGTTTAACCCTAACAAAAAAATAAAGCAATACTTTGCTGCAAAATGTTAACGAAAAACCCTGACATGTGTTAAACTATCAAAAAGGGGTGTTTATCGTTGAATCTTAAAACTTGGTTGCTGGCCATTAGACCAAAAACACTACCGGCCGCCTCTGGACCGGTACTGGTTGGTTCCGCAGTAGCCCTGGGAAATGGCTTTTTTAGTTTTTGGCCGGCAGTTGCGGCTTTATCGGCGGCTTTATTATTACAAATAGGTTCCAACTTGGCCAACGATGTCTTTGATTTCAAAAAAGGAACCGATATTACAGAAAGAACGGGACCCTTAAGGGTAACTCAAGCGGGTCTACTAACACCAAGGCAAGTATTTGTAGGAATGGGTCTTACCTTTTTTGTTGCTTTTCTTATAGGTCTTTACCTTATTAAAATTGGCGGCTGGCCTATTTTGTTAATTGGTAGCTTGTCCATTGTTTCGGCTATTCTATATACAGGGGGACCCTATCCCATAGGCTATAATGGCCTGGGGGAAGTTTTTGTGTTCATTTTTTTTGGTCCGGTGGCTGTTTGCGGCACCTATTATGTACAAGCATTGAGCCTTAACCCCCATGTCTGGTTGGCCTCCATACCTGTCGGTTTTCTAACTATGGCTATTTTAGTGGTCAATAATTTAAGGGATATCAAGACTGATGCGAAGACAGGGAAAAAAACATTGGCTGTTAGATTGGGAAAAAGGGCCACCCAAAGAGAATACCTGTTATTTTTATCGCTTGCTTTTATCATTCCGGTTTTAACCGTACTTTTTGGATTTTATTCCCCCTGGCTGTTGTTGCCTTTTTTAGCAACACCCCTAGTCATATCTTTAGTAAGAGAGATTTATACTAAGGAGGGAGCAGCTTTAAATAAAACCTTGGCTAAAACTGCTCAACTGGAGTTAGTTTACAGCCTCCTTTATTCAGCTGGTTACCTGTTAAATAATTTACTTGCTTAAGGATTTCCAAAGACAAACCTTTTTCTCCAAACCGTCAATTAACAAGTAAAGCGTGAAGCCCATTAGGGACATGGCAATAATACCGGCAAACATATCTATATAGGCCATTTTAGACAGGGAATCCATTATATAGTAACCGACCCCCTGGCGAGTGGCATAAGTCTCCGTTAAAAATAAAATGGCCATAGCAGTTCCCAGCCCTAACCGTAAAGAGGTCAAAATTTCCGGCAAGGTTCCTGGAAAATAAACATGGGTATATAAATTCCAGCCCGCGGCACCTAAGGATTGAACGGATAAAACATATTCCTTTTCCAAATTTCTGGCGGCATCCCTGGTTGTTACTAGTATTTGGAAAAAAACAATTAGGGTGATTAATAAAATTTTGGACAGATCCCCAATTCCTAACAACACAAAAAAAATCGGCATAAAAACCACCTTAGGTATGGGGTAAGTAAGGTAGATAATTGGGGCGATATAGGTATCAAGATTTTTATTTTTCCCCAACAGCAATCCTAAAGGCACCGCCATTAGCAAGGCAATGGACAGACTCACAATAACCCGATAAAGGCTAACTCCCAGGTGAATCAACAAATCGTTTTTTAGACCTTTTAAAAAACCCAAAAAAGCGTGGTTGGGTGTCGGCAGTGCATTATGATCAACCGCCAAGGCTAAAAACCACCAGCCAACAAATAAAATAAAAATAGCCAGCAAATATTTTCCCCAATTTTTAAAACCCTTTTTAAAAACCGTCATTTTGCACCTCATGCAGACTGCTTCTAATATAGTTAACCAATTCTAAAAATTCGGCAGTTTCCCTAGCCCCTTTCCCGGATGCAATCTTGTTACACAGTTTTTCCTTAACCGCACCCGGTAGGGCGGTCATTAAAAAAATGTCCTGTCCCAGGTACACCGCTTCTTCGATATTATGGGTAACCAACAAGATAGTAAGCTTTGTTTTTTGCCAAATCTCCAACAAGAGCTGTTGCATTTCCTCCCTGGTAAGGGCATCCAATGAAGAAAAGGGTTCGTCCATTAATAACAGCTGAGGTTCTAAAACTAAAGATCTTGCTATGGCAATTCTCTGTCTTTGCCCACCGCTTAATTGGCTGGGATATCTACTTGCTAACTTATAGAGTCCTAGTTGGTCTAGAATCTGTTTTGCCTTATCTGCAATTATGGCTTGGGGCATCTTTTTTATCTTCAAACCCAGGATCACATTTTCCCAAACGGTCTTCCAGGGCAGCAGGCCGTAGTCCTGCAGAATCAGGGCCGTATGGGGGTAGTAAGCAGGTGCTTTACCATCAATTAAGACCGTCCCCTGAAACTCTTTTTTTAAGCCGGCAATAATATTTAATAAAGTGCTTTTTCCGCAGCCGGAGGGACCGATTAACACCCCAATTTTGCTCTTAGCCAAATTCAGGCTGACATTGTTTAATACTTGTGTTTTTGTGTTATTTTCGCCGTAATCGGCCCCTAGGGATGTTATCTCCAAAAAATTTTCAGTCATGTTTTCCCAATCCCCTCAGATTATAGCCCAGTAGCGTTTCAAAGGATTTTTCCAGGTTTTGTGGCCGTCCTTCCCTAAGCCAGCTGATGATCACTTGCCTGAAGGTCCCTACAAAAGCACAAGCGCTGATCAGCGTATCCTGCCCGGGGATTAAGCCTTGTTCCATAAGCTCATCCAGGTCAATCTTTACTAAACGAACCAGCTCCTTTTCTATGTTTACCAATTTAAAATTTAAGATCTTAGAGATTCCCGGTGCTTGGATTAATAAAATTTTTGCCAGCTGTTTTTCTCGGGCAAATAAATTAACGCAAACAAGCATACTCGCTTGAAGTTTTTCAAACACGGAAGCATATTTGCTCCTTTCCAGCCGAATCTCGTCAATTAGCTGTTCGTACATTTCATCGGCAATACTTTCCACCAGCTTATCCTTATTGGTAAAATACAAATAAAAGGTTCCGGTGGCGATACCGGCCTTTTCCGCTAAACCTTTAATGGATATTTTTTGATATCCTTCTTCGGCCAACATTTCCTTGCCGGCCCGCAAAATGCTATTTTTCCTTTGCTGTTGTTTCGCTTCTACCTTATCGGTTTTTCTGTAAACCATGGCCCCTCCTAAAAAATGAATCTATATTCAAATTATGAAGGATGGAAAAGGCTTTGTCAATTGTTTTTAAACTCAAGGCAGCAAGCTGAAAGCCGGTAATCCATTTTGAACAAAAAAAACCTCCCGAAATTTGGGAAGTTAATTTTTAAAATTAAATTGAGCAAATCTATAAGCCGAGTTCTGTCTTGGATGATCATCTATCTAGGACAGTTGTTACCAACTGCCTCCAGCGACCTACCCGGGAACTGAACGGGCCATTCTTGTGTTCCTCTATTCGGTCTTGCTCCAAGTGGGGTTTACCTAGCCAAACCAGTCACCTGGTTGCTGGTGAGCCCTTACCTCACCTTTTCACCCTTACCTGGCACTCAGCAAAGCATTTACACCACAATAACAAATAAATTAAAAAACATTCTCTGTAGCTTGAGCGTAAATCCTTGGCTGAGTGCCAGGCGGTATATCTCTGTGGCACTTTCCTTAGGGTTGCCCCCACTGGGTGTTACCCAGCACTTTGCCCTGCGGAGCTCGGACTTTCCTCAGATACCACCTTTCGGACCGGTATCCGCGATCATCTGATTTACTCAATTAATTAGCCGCTTATGCTACTAATTATTTTAACATGGTCGGGTTACATAGTCAAATTGGGGGTTTAAAATAATATAGCTTTATGATTCATAAATATAGGTTCTCCGGTAAGGCTCTGTGGATAAAATTTAATTTTAAAATATCTTATAAAATCTTGCAGGGTTTTGGTAATCTTCCTCGTCTATAATATTAGGGAAGGGGGGATCCGTATTACTGATGAACGATTAATCGAGACAATTCTAGCCGGCGATGAACAAGCCTTTATGGATTTTGTTAGCCTATATGGCCCCTTTCTCTTTGCAGTGATTTTCCCCATTATTAGGGAACAACATAGTGCAGAAGATGTACTTCAAGAAACTTTTTTGCAGATTTATCGTTCCCTTCCCCAATACCAACATAAAGGGCTGAAAACTTGGCTTGCTCGAATTGCCACAAACAAAGCAATTGATTGGAAAAGAAAAAATGCAGCACAAAAGATTGAACACTTAACTGAAGATATGGACGTGCAGGTGACAGATTGGGATCCCAGCCAAAATCAACCGGAAACGGTACAGCTCCAATGGGAAGAAAGGACAGAACTCCTTGAGGCTTGCAAAGGCCTGCCGACGATTTATCAAGAAACCATCGAAAAATATTATTATCAAGGGAAAACTTATGTGGAAATTGCTCAGGAGGAAAAAATTTCGGTAAAAACTGTGGAGTCCAGGCTCTACCGGGCTAAACAACTACTAAAACGTAGCTGGGAGGAGGGAAAAGATGGCACATTATAACAGAGCCGAGTGGCAGGCCTATAAGGATGATTTAATTAAAGCTAAACAAAAAATTGTAATGGAAGAACATTTATACCAATGCAATCTTTGCTTAGACATCTATTTGCAAACTATTGAGTTATCTGAAGTTGAACAGGCGGAATCCCTGTTACGGGAAAACTTCAGCAGCCAAATTTTAAAATCCGTCAAGGCTTTTAAAAAATCCCAGCCCCGGGCCTCCGGGTCGCCAAAATCTTCAGCTTCTGAAAAAACTCGTTTGTTGCTTTATTACGCCGCTGCCGCCAGCATTGCAGTTTTCTTTACCTTTAATGGCTATTTTGATGCCTTCACCGATAAAATACCGGCAAAGATAGGCGGTTTGCCGGTTTTAGAGACTAAACTGGCCAGAGGAGCACCCGGCGGGTGGTCTTCTACCCTTGTAGAGAAAACATCGGATTGGATTGACATACTGATTGATAATAAGGAGGCTACTAGAGAATGAAAAAAAGTAAATTTTGGACAATTTTATTTTCGTTTTTTCCCGGGGCAGGACATTTTTATTTAGGGTTTATGCAAAGAGGCTTATCATTTATGCTAAGCTTTGCTGGTTGGGCGATGATCGTAGGCGGCTTTGCCGGTTTTACCAGACTTAATAATCTTGCTATCTTATTTGGATTGTTACCTGTTATTTGGCTTTACTCACTTTTTGATGCTACCAGACTATTGGGGCTGATACGCCAAAACAATCTAAACTACGATGGTGTAAAGGAATATGATCACTCTGTTTTAGTAGAATGGAATGATGTTTTGGAGGGGAAAAGAAATAAATCTTTGGCAGTGATCTTCTCCATTCTACCGGGAGCCGGCCATCTTTATTGGGGTTATAAAAAAGAAGGTGTGCAGCTTTTAGCTGCCTTTTTCCTCTCCTTGTTCTTATTAGATTGGGTCAGACTCAGTATTTTTCTTTTTATCTTACCGGTAATTTGGGTCTATAGCTTTTTTGAGGCCCTGCAATTTAAAGCAGATGAAACAGGTAAAAGCCAAATTAGACTGCCTTTTACAGAACCAAAATATATCGGCTATGCTTTAATAGCCGCAGGCTGCTTAATCCTATTAGAAAAAGTTATCGGCCAGCAATTTTTTCAGGCCTACCTTACCTGGGAAATGCAAAACCTAATTAAAACTCTTTTAGTGGCCTTGGCCTTTATTGGCGGTGGAATTAAGCTGGTAATTGGCACTAAAAAACAGGTATCCGAGGAGGTAGAAGAATGAGACAGTGGCGTGTAGGCACCTTATCCATGGGGCTTGTGCTGATAGCAACGGGAATCATACTTTTGGTTGGGCAATTTAACCAATTTTCTATTATTAAAAGTATACTTAATTGGTGGCCATTAGTCTTAATTTTATTGGGGTCAGAAATTCTAATTTACTTGAAGTTTGCCAAAACGGATCAGATGATCATCAAATACGATTTTTTGAGTGTAATCTTTATTGCTTTTTTAGGATTGTTCACCTTGGGCTTTTATAGTTTAACAACTACAGGAGTTCTTGATTACTTTAGTGAACGATTTTTGGTGCAGACCTATACCCTGCCTTTGGAAGAAACCACCTTGGTAGTACCCGAAGATATAGGGAAGCTAAAGATAATGGGTTCTAAAGAAAATCTTAAGCTTCTTACCGGCGATTCCGACGAAATGCTAGTCTTTGGTAACATCAGCATAAATGCCTCCAGTGAAGAAGAAGCAAAA
Source organism: Bacillota bacterium (assembly GCA_041655595.1). Classification (GTDB taxonomy): domain Bacteria; phylum Bacillota; class DULZ01; order DULZ01; family DULZ01; genus JBBAFB01. The sequence goes on along the minus strand of JBBAFB010000002.1, from coordinate 10,768 downwards.
AAAATGCTGCCGGAAAATATTTTAAAAACTTATATTACCGGAAACATCTTGTTGTTGGATTTTAACAGCAGTACCGCAAATTTTAACCGCTCCACCGGCAATCTGACCTTGGTTGTTCCGAAAAACCTGCCCTTGGAAATTGAAGGGCTTAATTACAACCATTTGAAAGTTGAAGTGGATAACTTGGAAAGCGATTGGCTGATTAATTCCCAGGGCTCAGTAGATGTTTTGCTGCTAAGTAACGAAAATTTAGAAATAAACACATTGGTACCAAGGGCTTCTTATTTAGAAGGTACAGTCCAATGGCAGGAGCAGGATCTCGCGGAGGAAGGTTTGGGTAGCAACAGCGTAAAATACTATAGAAGCAGTGCCAAATGGGGAGAAGGAAAACACAAATTGAAGATCATTAGTGAAGGAAGGGTAAGTATCATTACGCCATAGCCATCTATTCACTGGAATGACGGGGGGATGGAGGTTTTAACACCTTCCTAGGGTAGATACATACCCAGTCATCTAAATAATGCATCAAAACCCCCGCCCCCCTGTCATCTTCCCCTGTCATCTTCCCCTGTCATCTTCTGCTGTCATCTTCTGCTGTCATCTTCGTCTTTTTGTCATCTTAAAAAAAATACCCCACGGATGTGGGGTAAAAAGGGATTGTGGGAGGTCTAAAAATGTTCCTCAGTTAAAGTATACCAAAACACATAAAGCCTTAAAATCCGACAATAGTCACATTTTTTAGTAGGACCGGTCCCAATCTTCCGCAAAACCCGACAGAGTCTGCTTTAAATTATTTGCCTTTTCATAGCTTCCACAACGGCCTCTGTACGGCCCCCCACTTCGAGTTTGCGAAAAATGTTGGTAACATGATTTTTAACAGTCTTTTCACTGATAAATAGGGATTCTGCAATTTGACGGTTGGTCGTTCCTTTAGCCATTAAAACCATTATCTCTTTTTCTCTTTCCGTTAGTACCGGGTTTTTCTCCCCTTCCAGCATTTTAGACATTCTGGAAAACTGGTTCAGCACTGTTCCCGCGATTTTCGGATCTAAAGGTGCTCTCCCCATTACCGCATCCTTAATGGATTGAATCAACATCTCCGGTTCAACATCTTTTAACAAATAACCATTAGCACCTGCCCTTACCACTTCTAAAACCTGTCTTTCCTCTTCACAAACCGTCAGTATTATTATTTGCGTCTCGGGCAACTCCTGTTTTAACTTTTGACAAGCAACTATACCATTCATTCCGGGCAGATTAATATCCATCAAAATTACTTGAGGACGTAAAGCCTCGGCCATAGTAATGCTGGTTTCACCATCCCCTGCCTCCCCCACAACTTCAATGGAGTCATCTAGGGAGAGAATCTTAATCAGGCCTTCACGTAACAAAGGGTGATCGTCAACAACCATAACAGTAATTTTGCTCATCTCCGCTCCTCCTCCAGTGGAATTTTAACATTAATAATTGTTCCCTCTTTAGGATTGCTATTAATTTTAAAGCTCCCTTTCAAAAAGCTGACCCACTCTTTCATTCCTTTTAGGCCAAAGCATTCATTATCAAGAGGCTCGGTTATATCGAAACCAACCCCGTTATCTCTGATTGAAAAGGCCAAAGCTAAGGAAGTGGTTTCTATAATAATTTCCACCTGAGTAGCTTGGGAATGTTTTAGGATATTATTCAAGGCCTCCTGAATAATTCTGAAGACCGCTACTTCCGTTGCCGAGTTAAAGGTCCGCTGGTCACCGATGATTGTAATTTCCACGGGAATTTGGTTTTTAATTTCAAAATCCAGGACATAGCTTTCAATTGCTGTTATCAGACCAAATTCATCAAGATTCATCGGTCTGAGATCAAAAATTATTTTTCTTAGATGCTCTAGGTTAGCCCGGGCAAAAATTTTCAAGTCGGTCAATTCCTTCTTTAACTCCGCGGGCTTTTTATCAATCAATTGCTCGCAATACTCCGCTCTTAAAACAACATTTGCCAGGGATTGAGCAGGGCCGTCATGGATGCCTCTTGCCACCCTTCTTCTTTCCTCTTCCTGTGCTTTAATAATAGCAAAGCCCACCTGCTGCTGTTGCTGTAGTTTTTCGATCTCCTCCCAAATATTCTGCAAACTGCTCGTTAGGTAAGACATGGCTACTCCCACCTGCGTAACTAATTTCTCTGCTTTTTCAGCAGTTTGCTGCATGTTTACATGCCTTAATTCTACTTCATGCCTCTTTCTTTTTAATTGAATTTCCCTGTCCCTCAACAGGGCCAATTTTACCTGCAATTCATAGGCTGCATCGTAGGCTTCCTTCATTTCCTGTTCGGAATACTTATTTGTATCTCGGTTAACTTTTAATAAATTCAGCCGAGCCCTTTTTTCTTCTTTTTCGCAGGCGTCCACTTCCTCAATAATCCTAATAGTTTGCCTTTTAATCTCTGTTAATTCTTGTTCCAATCGGAGACATTCTTCTCTTGCTTCCTCTGCTATTTCAAAAATTTGTTCCTTGCTATCCTCCAAAACATCAACTGCATTTTGAAGAATTTGATCTAATTGCGGTGTTTTCATTTCATTTATCTCCTTGACAGTTATCTTCCCAAATTGCCCTGATCAATACCTTTATTTGCCAGCTTGTCTGCCAATTTATTTTTCTCCCTTGGCACATGGCTAATAGCAAATTGTTCAAATTGCTGTTCCAACTCTTTTACCCTTTGGTATAGACTTTTTAACCCTTCATTTTTTACCTTGTACTCGCCTAAAACTTGTTTAACCAAAAGCTGGCTATCGGTAAAGATTTCCGCCTTATGGATTCCTAAAGCTAGGGTTTTTTCCAACGCTTTGATCAGCGCAGTGTATTCTGCAATATTATTAGTTGCATTACCCAAAAACTCGCTTATTTCGGCAATTGGCTGCCCTTTACCATCCAAAATTAAGGCGCCTGCCCCCGCCGGCCCAGGATTACCTCTACAGGCTCCATCTGTATAAATAGTAACCTTTTCCATGCTAACCTCTCCTTGTTGTCAGACTAATCCGCTAGGATTCAGGGTTTTCCCCCGGAATTATTAGCAAACGGCCGCAATTTTCGCACTGAACCAATTCCCCCAATCTGAGCTGCTGATATAGTAAGGATGAAAGCTTGATACCGCAACCGACACAAATCCCCTTACGCACCTCTACCAAGGTATTTGCCCCTAAACGAACCTGTAACCGTTTATATTTAGCCAGTAATAAGGGAGAAATTTTGTCTTCAACCTGTCGAATTTGATTATCAAGGGCTTCTATTTTTGTTTTACTGGCTTCCCAATCCTTTTTCAGCAGACGAGCCTTTTGATTGTAATCGCTCTTGGCTGCTGCTAATAATTCTTCTTCGCCCTTAATATTTTTCTCGGCGACAGCTCCCTTTTCCTCTAATTCCAGATATAATTCCAACAATTTATTTATTTGATTATCCAAACTTCTTCCTTTGTCTTCCAAACTGCTCAATTCCTTGGGGTTAGTGATATTTCCTCCGTAAAGCTCCTTGGTGATTTTATACCTTTTACTTTCCAAGTCTGCCAAGTGATCCTCGGTTTTTTTGGCAGATTGCCGCAATTGCAATAGCTTCCGTTTTTTTTCATTTAACTCTTGCTCTTTTACCAATAAAACTTCCTTTTCCTCCCCTAACTTCTTTAACTTTTCTTTAAAAGGCTTACTCGCTTCCTGTTTTTTTTCTATTTCCAGCTGTTGTTTTTGCCAAAGCTCTATCAATGACATATCCCGTCCTCCTTATTTTTATAAAAATAAAAGGATAGTAAACAAAGTCACTATCCTAATGATTAAGCCAAGCATTCATATTATCTTTATGCAAATAAACAGCCCTCAGCAAGCCTTCCTTTAAATTTGTCTCATTTAAAGATCCCTCCAAAGGAAAGGGGAGTGGCATTAACTTGTCGTATCCTGTCTGCTTACAACTTGTTATCACTCTATCGCCCCCGACAATTGCTTGATTTTTTGCTCAGAAAGCTCCCTCATTTTTTGCGCTTTTTTTGTTTGAGCGTTACCCAGCTTCCAAAGGATAGTTTGCTCCTTTTTTATCAGCTCTTTAATATAATCCTTTACCAAGGGATGGCTTTTGGATAAAAGAATTGTGCCCAATTGTAATTGCAGTTCCGAGGGCAAAGCTTCCCAGCCTTGCTCGGCAACCAAGATTATGTAAAAACGCTTTTCCTCCTTGACCAAGTCTTCATCAATGATTTTCCAGCCATTTTGGTATAGCCACCTTCTTAACAAAAAAACCTCTGTCATGGGCTGCAAAACTAGCCTTTTAATGGTGTCCAAAACGGATTTGGATTCCGATAAAATTTTTATTATGGTTTGAGCACCCATGCCGGCCAAAATCACAGAGCTTACTTCTCCGGGTTTTAAAGGTTTAAGCCCATCCCCTATTCTTAATTCTACCCTATCTTCCAGTTGATAACAATCAATTATTTTTTTTACTTTTTCAGCCGGTCCCTTTTTTAACTCTGTTGCTACTATTTGTGTCACAAACCCTTCCTGAATTAAGTATTGAGGCAGCAAAACATGATCACTGCCTATATCAGCTACCGGCTCCCCTGAAATGACAAACTTAGCCGCTGACTGCAATCTGGGAGATAGTTTGATTTTTTTTAAAGAGCCCACAACTGCCATCCCCTTTTTGACCGGTTTGCCGAGCCACAAACAATCTTGCATAAAAAGGCCGCTGTTCGAGGCAAAAGCTGAAATCTTTGCCGTATCCCTTTAGATATGAGACAACATAGACATTGAGATACATAGTACCGGTGTTAGTTTTAAATTTTACAAAAAAAACCACCCTTTGGTGGTTTTATCTTCCTGGTGGGCGATGACGGGCTTGAACCGCCGACATCCTGCTTGTAAGGCAGGCGCTCTCCCAACTGAGCTAATCGCCCGCATCATGGTGACCCGTGGGGGAATCGAACCCCCGTTACCGGCGTGAAAGGCCGATGTCTTGACCGCTTGACCAACGGGCCAAGTAAAATAAATGGTGGGCCCACCTGGGTTCGAACCAGGGACCAGCCGGTTATGAGCCGGCGGCTCTACCGCTGAGCTATGGGCCCACGAAAGGATTATCAGTTAAAAATGACTAGCAGCTAAGTAGTTACTAGTCACTGTCTTATCAATAATGGCTCCCCGGGTAGGATTCGAACCTACAACCCTCCGGTTAACAGCCGGATGCTCCACCTTTGAGCTACCGAGGAAGGCCGTTCACATTGGCTATTATAAGGCATATTGGCCCCACGGTCAAGGGCTTAGCAAGAAAAAATATTTCCTGAAAGCTATTCCAAATAGTCCTTAAGTTTTTTACTGCGGCTGGGGTGTCTTAGTTTTCTTAACGCCTTCGCCTCAATCTGCCGAATTCTTTCCCTGGTAACCCCAAACTCTTGCCCCACTTCCTCCAAGGTACGGGATCGGCCATCGTCTAGACCAAAGCGGAGCCTTAAAACTTTTTCTTCCCTGGATGTTAAAGTTTCCAACACTTCTTCCAACTGTTCTTTCAGCAGCATAAAAGAAGCTGCTTCCGCAGGAGCCAAAGCATCCTCGTCTTCTATAAAATCACCTAAATGGCTGTCTTCTTCTTCCCCGATAGGAGTTTCTAAAGAAACCGGTTCCTGAGCGATTTTCATAATTTCCCTAACCCGTTCAATAGTAATATCCATTTCTTCCGCTATTTCTTCCGGAGTAGGTTCCCTGCCCAATTCCTGTAATAATTGCCTTTGAATACGAATTAGCTTATTAATCGTTTCCACCATGTGCACAGGTATTCTGATTGTTCGTGCCTGATCGGCAATGGCCCTAGTGATGGCTTGACGAATCCACCAAGTTGCATAAGTGCTGAATTTGAAACCCTTTTGATAATCAAACTTTTCTACCGCTTTTAGCAGACCTAGATTCCCTTCTTGAATTAGGTCCAGAAAAAGCATACCCCTACCCACATATCTTTTAGCAATGCTCACTACCAATCTTAAATTAGCTTCGGCCAATAAGCGTTTGGCATCCTCATCTCCCAACTCCATTCTCTTGGCCAGTTCGATTTCTTGATCAGCATTTAACAAAGGTACTCTGCCAATTTCCTTGAGGTACATCCGTACAGGGTCGTCAATGCCAACACCTTCGGGTACAGAAAGATCTATTTCATCTTCTTTAGAGGCTCCCCCATCTTTTGCCTTGTCAGCTTCGCTGGAATCATCCGGAAGCACATCAATTCCCATACTGCTTAACTGCTCGAGAATTTCTTCATATTGCTCTGCAGTAACATCCATTCCATGCAAATGCTCAATGACCTCATTATTTGTGAGAACACCTCGTTCTTTACCTTTTTTCATTAGTTCTTTAATACTGTCCATTTTATTTGCCTCTTTTTGCACCTTCTTACCCCCCTCCTATTCTATCCTCAAGGATAAAACCTTAAATAAACTATCTCAATGAATGTATCTTTCGCTGTAAATCATCAATTTCCTGCAAAATGTTTTGCACCTTCAAGAAATCCTTTGCTTCTTCCGCCTCCCTGATAGATTTTTGTTTTAGCTCTACCAGGTACAACCAATGTTGCAACTGGACCCCGTTTAAGACATCTGCAAGTATCTGTTCCGTAACGGGCAAGCTATCTCCCGCGGTTAACTTTGCTATTAAATCTTTAGCTTCACCGGGTGCATGATGGTAAATATCGGTGGCTGTAATCGGTTCATCACCGGCGCTCCTAAATAATTCTCCGGTCAAAGTTAAAACACCTTTACAAGTCTCATCCAGAATTATTTCCAAATTCAACTTGTTTTCTATTTTTAAAACCAGTTCGGGATGATTTAAAATTAGGCGAACTAAACCCTCTTGCGCCTTCTGATAAGGATCTCGGAAAGAATTGACATTTACTTTGATATTATTCCTTTTTTCCGGACTTTTATCCTTTACATACTGTTGTTTTACCCTTAATTCACCTTGTTTTCTTCGATAATCGTCCCAAATCGCGGCTTCCGACAGCTTCAACTCTTGAGCTAGGTAACGAATATACTCATGCCTTTCTACTTGGCTGGTTAACTTAGCCAGATCAGGGAATAACTCCTGCAACAAATCTATTTTGCTGCTCGGGTTTTCAAGGGTGTAGCGTTTCTTTAACTGTTCCAACCGATAAGGAATAATCGTTTTAGCCCTGTCAATTTCTTTTTGCAGGGCGATTTCCCCATGATCCTTAATAAAATCATCAGGATCCTTGGCCTCGGGCAAAGCTGCCATTTTTACCTTAATGCCTTGATCCCTAAAAATATCAATTGCTCTCTCTGTTGCTTTAATGCCGGCCTCGTCATTATCAAACAAAATAACAACCTCTCTGGTGTACCTTTTCAACAAAACAGCATGTTCCTGACTAAAAGCGGTTCCTAAAGAGGCCACCACATTTTTAAACCCGGCCTGATAAAGAGCAATCACATCCAAGTAACCCTCAACCAATACTACTCGCCCCAATTTTCTTATTTCGGGCAAAGCAAGATGAAGGCCGTACAGCAAACCCCTCTTATTAAAAACCTTTGTTTCCTGACTGTTAAGGTATTTCGGTTCTCCCTGTGCCAAAAGACGCCCGCCAAAACCCACCACTCTACCCCTCGTATCGGTGATGGGGAAGATGATTCGATCCCGAAAACGCCCCATAACTGCTCCGTTATCCCTAAGCAGCAAAAGCCCGGCTTCCACCATTTCTTCCAAAGTAAAGCCTTTACTCACAAGATGATCATATAATTCATTATAACTTGGCGGGGCATAACCCAGAGCAAATTCCGTTAAACTGCTCTGTTTTACTTGCCTTCTACCCAAATAAGCCAAAGCGTCCTTGCCCGGTTCGGCTCTTAATGTTTGATAAAAATAATAAGCGGCTTCCCTGTTAAGTTCCCTCAGCCTTTGTAGCTGATCAAGGTTTTTTTGTTGTCCGGGGCTTAAATCACGCTGTAAAGTAACACCGGCTCTTTGGGCTAGTTTTTCCACTGTTTGAGGAAAATCCAAATGTTCCTGCTTCATCACGAAGGAAAAAACATCACCGCCCGTACCGCAGCCAAAACAGTAAAACAGCCCGTTTTCCGGCGTTACATGGAAAGAAGGAGTTTTCTCGGAATGGAAAGGACAAAGACCGACAAAGCGATTTCCCTGTTTGCGAAGGTGCACATATTCGCCTATTAGTTCAGCTAAGTCAACTTTGGCCCGAATCTCTTCAATTATGTCTTCACTAAAACCACCGGCCATTCTAACCACTCCAAGCAGTTTTTTTAGGATTTCGCTATCAGCATTCTACTTTCCTGCAAATCCACCGGAAAAGAAATCAAAGTGAATCCCGAGGCTCCCCTTTTAAAACAATCTCCAATGCTTCTTGAAACCTTAAGGATTGCTCCGGCAATAAGTTCTTAATGCCTCCTCTGACCCTTACCCCTTTACGCCTTTCAACCCCGCTTAAATAGCGCCAATCTAAAAGGGAATCAATATTTTCATCAGTAAAAATCAAACCGTAAGGAGTTACCGCTTTTGCACCTTTACCAAGAACTAAGGCTGCCAGTCCGTAATCTTGAGTAACAACCAAGTCCCCTGCTTCTAGTTGATTTGCAATTGCTAAATCTACTGCCTCCGGCTCTTGGTCCACGATTAAAAATTGATACCCCCGAGCCTTTTCTTCGTTTCTGATATGAGCCGTGCTGGTGACGAAAAGTACCCTTAAATCATTTTCGATACCTGCTTTTTGGATAATATCCATAATTGCAACGGGGCATGCATCCCCGTCAACATAAATACGCATTGAATTTCCCCTCTTCTATAAAAAACCATTATTAATATTTTTCATCCCTACAAAAAAGAAACTTCCCTGCTTTGATCAACTGAATGCATGGAAGAAAGTTGAAAACATCAAACCTTATACTTAGTTTTCAGTAGTCCGATAATTTTAATTGTGGCATAATTTTTCTCAGTTTGGCAAAACTACGGGTGAGGGTACTCTCTGTCGGGTATTTAGTCATTACCTGAATAGCTTGACTAGCGAAGAAGGGTTACCCTCCTTTTGAGTTGTCAATTAATAAAGGAGAAAAATTTAAATGGTCACAGGCTACAAAATGGTAGCTAATCTTTTCCACTAAACCCTGAACTGGGCGAAAAGTAAGCCGGCCATGTAAGTGGCCATAAACGCATGCACTCACCCGGTAGTCCTGCATTAAATCAACGAAACCCGAGGCCCCACCCTGTTCCGTAAAGGGAGGGTAATGCAGCATAACTATGGTCTTTAAATCTTTTTCCAGTGGCGGTCTAGATTGCAGGGAAAGCTTCAATCTTTCTAATTCCCTTAAATAAATCCTTTCGTCTTCCGGCTTAAAATCATAGCTACCAGGGGTCTTCCAACCTCTGGTGCCGCAAATGAACCAATTTTGAAAACGGTAAGAATCGTTTTGTAGGGCCAATAGACCTTCGGGCAATATTTTCCTTACCTTGCCAATTCCCTGCCACCAATAATCGTGATTACCTCTAATCATGATCTTTGTGCCGGGCCAACTGCTTATTTTAACAAGGTCTTCTTTAGCTTCATTTAATTTCATGGCCCAAGAAATATCGCCGGCTATTAAGACTAAATCATCATCCTTGATTTTTCTTCGCCAGTTTTCTTCGATTTTAGCTACATGATCTACCCACTTGTCTCCAAACAGATCCATGGTTTTATTGAAGCCGCCGGGTAAATGAAGATCAGCAATAGCATAGAGGCGGGGCAAACAACTCACTCCTCGTCGCTTCCTAAAAAATTAAAATCCTTTGGGAACAAAATGCATTTCATATCTAGATACGGCATAACGATCTGTCATACCTGCAATATAATCACAAATTTGGCGCTTTAAATCTTGCCCTAGTTTCCATTCGGCTTCCAGTTTAAAAACATCGGGATTTTCGTTGTAGAACCAAAACAAGTCCTGTAGCATTCTTTTTGCCTTGTCTTCCTCTTTCTTAGCAGGAGAGCCAACATAAACCTTGGCAAACAGAAACTCCCTCAAGTCATTGGTAGCCCGCTGTATCTCCTCGCTCATAGTTAAAAGGGGCTGTTCTTGGCTGTATTTTATTAAATCCTGCACCATGGTATTTATTCTCTGACCATGCTTTTCCCCCAATAAGCTAACGCAGTTTTGGGGCAAATCGGCAATAGTGATTATCCCGGCCCTGATAGCATCATCAAGGTCATGGTTAACATAGGCAATCCGATCAACCAAACGAACAATTTGCCCCTCTAGAGTCTTTGGAAAGCCATCACCCGTATGGTTTAATATACCGTCCCTAACCTCCCAGGTGAGGTTGAGACCTTTGCCTTCTTCTAATTCCTCTACCAGGCGTAGGCTTTGTTCATTATGGGTGAAGCCACAGGGGCACACGGCTGCCAAGGCAGTTTCCCCCGCATGGCCAAAGGGGGTATGTCCAAGGTCATGTCCTAAGGAAATTGCTTCAACCAAGTCTTCGTTTAGCCTCAGTGCTCTGGCAACCGTTCGGGCTATTTGGGCAACCTCAAGGGTATGTGTCAACCTGGTCCGATAATGATCACCTTTTGGGGCAATAAATACCTGGGTTTTGTCTTTTAAACGCCGGAAACTTTTGCTATGAACAATTCGATCTCGATCCCTTTGAAACTCGGTGCGCACCTGACAGGGCTCTAAGGGTATTACTCTGCCTTTACTGTTTTTGCTAAGAGCAGCCAGGGAGGAAAGTTCTCTTTCTTCCCAAGCTTCTGCCATTTCCCTA
>JBBAFB010000001.1:0-70070 GCA_041655595.1 Bacillota bacterium | reverse complement strand
ATTACCAACTAATTTCCTTGCAAAGAATTTGAAATTATGCTAACATAAAGTCAGAAACATCACGAACACACCCTACGATGTACGTGACGGTCGCTAGTTTTGAGCCAACACAGTTATAATGGGAGCCTGACTCTGGTTGCGGATTGTATGCCTGTGTTAATTTAGGAACAATGAAACACTCAGGAGGGCACCCACCTGCGAGAGCAGGTTCAAAACACGGCTTCACGGCATTTGTGGGGTTTAAATGTTGAAATATTATTTATGACCTTGGCTACTGCACCTTATTGGTGGAGGGCTTTTTTTTTAGGAGGTAGAAATGGATACTCAATGGGAAAGAATGGAGCTTTTAATCGGTGCAGCGGGAAGTAAGGTGTTGCATAATAGTGCAGTTATAATTTTTGGTGTGGGAGGCGTGGGTTCTTTTGCAGTTGAAGCCCTAACAAGGGCGGGAATAGGAAAAATTTCTTTAGTTGACCCGGATGTTGTTTGCTATTCTAACCTTAACAGACAACTGCCTGCCTTGCATTCTACAGTAGGTGAGTATAAAGTGGCCGTTTTGAGAGAGCGAATTAAAGATATCAACCCCAAGTGTCAAGTTGAGATTTTTAAAGAGGCTTATCATAAGGGCAATAGTGAAAAATTTTTTTTGACAAGCCATGATTTTGTAGTGGATGCTATTGATAGTGTAGGTAGCAAGGTAGATCTAATTAAACAGAGCATAGATTCCGGTATCCCTATTGTTTCCGCCATGGGGGCAGGTAACAGATTAAATTTTGAAGGTTTTCGAGTTGGAGATATTTCCGAAACCTTTGGTTGTCCTTTAGCCAAAGCTGTAAGGCGGCAATTAAAAAAATTAGGAGTGGAAAAAGGAGTTACCGTAGTGTTTTCACCTGAACCCACCATGGAAATAAAAGAAGGGGAGGAAATCGGCAGCATTTCATTTGTTCCCCCAATTGTGGGCATGATGATGGCAGGGGTAGTCGTTAATAAGATTCTAAAATAATATCATAAAAAGAATTGCTTTTATGGTTTTCATCAGTTATAATACCCCCAGGGGGTAGATGGGATGAAATTACTGCAACAGGATTGTAGAGATTATAAACCTTTGCTTGTTCGTTTAAAAAAAATAGAGGGACAGGTTCAGGGGTTGCAAAGGATGCTGCAGGAAGAAAAACAATGCGTTGAAGTATTAACCCAAATTGCCGCTGTCAGAGGAGCATTAGATAAGGTGGGTATGATCATTTTCGAAAACCATGTCAAAGATTGTCTAGAAGTTGTCATAGAAGAAGGAAACCAAGATGAAATGATTCCTGAGTTAGTCGATGTGCTTCGGAAATTTATGAAATGAGTTAGGAGGAAAACTTTATGGGAAAGGTACATGTAGTAACCAGTCAGAATTTTAAAGAAGAGGTCCTGGAAAGCGATTTGCCGGTAATGGTGGATTTTTGGGCTGCTTGGTGCGGGCCATGTAAGATGGTCTCCCCCGTGGTCGAGGAAATTGCCAAGGAATTAAGCGGTTCTTTGAAAGTTTGCAAGCTGAATGTGGATGAGAACCCAATGATAGCAGGGGAGTATGGAATCATGAGTATTCCCACTTTGCTGGTTTTTAAAAATGGTAAAGTTGCCGGGCATCAAATTGGTTTTCAACCAAAGGCAGGTTTATTGCGTTTCGCAAAAAATTACATTTAAAAAATTGCAGTGCAGGGGCCGGTTTTTATACCGCCCCTTTTTCTTTTAACTTTTCGTTTTTAGTGGTATATTTTTAGCAGGGGAGGTAGGGAGGAAAGCAATGAATATTTTTAAATATAACAAAGAAGAACAATTAAAAAAATCTGCTCCGCTGGCTATGAGAATGCGTCCCAGAAGTTTATCAGAGTATATTGGGCAAGAACACTTTATCGGGGAGGGCAAATTGTTGAGAAGGGCTATACAGGCGGATAGGCTCTCCTCGATGATTTTTTTTGGTCCCCCGGGTACCGGCAAGACTGCCTTGGCACAAGTAATAGCAGCAACTACTTCCGCAGCCTTTTTGAAGTTGAATGCAGTTTCAGCGGGAGTGGGTGATATACGTCGTATAATAGAAGAAGCTTCCGAAAGACTGGGGATGTGGCAAAGGAAAACAATTCTTTTTATCGACGAAATTCACCGCTTTAACAAGGCGCAACAGGATGCTTTGCTGCCTTCCGTGGAAGAAGGCCTGGTAATACTAATTGGGGCAACCACGGAAAATCCTTATTTTGAGGTAAATGGTGCTCTTTTATCCCGCTCTATGTTATTCCGATTGGAGCCATTAAAACCTCGGGATATTCGTAAGATATTGTCCAACGCCTTAACGGACGAGGAAAGGGGCTTGGGCTCCATAAAAGTTTCAATAAATGAGGAAGCTTTAGCGCATATTATTTATATAGCCGAAGGCGATGCCAGAAGGGCGTTAAATGCTTTGGAACTAGCGGCTTTAACCGCCTCGCCGGATGGGGAAGGGGTGAGGAGAATTACGTTGGAGGTTGCTGAAGAGTCCATTCAACAAAAAGCAATTAGCTACGACAAAAATGGAGATCAGCATTATGATGTGATTTCTGCTTTTATCAAGAGCTTGAGAGGCTCCGATCCAGATGGGGCTTTGTATTGGCTAGCAAAGATGCTGGCAGCAGGTGAAGATCCGCGTTTCATTGCCAGGAGGATGATAATTTTGGCTTCTGAGGACATCGGTTTAGCGGATCCCCAAGCTTTGATAATAGCTGTCGGTGCTTTTCAAGCTTTTGAGTATGTCGGCATGCCGGAAGGACGTTTATCTTTAGCTGAGGCCGCGGTTTATCTGGCCTGTGCACCTAAGAGCAATGCGGTTATCAAAGGCATTGATCAAGCTTTCCTGGATGTTAAACAAAAATCGGCAGGTCCAATTCCTGTTCATCTAAGGGATGCTCATTATAAAGGGGCAACAAACTTAAATCATGGTAAGGGGTATAAGTATCCGCATGATTACCCGGGAAACTTTGTTTTACAACAGTATTTACCGGATAGTTTACACGGCACGGTTTATTATCGCCCTACGATAAATGGATTTGAAAAGCTAATAACCGCGAGACAGGAATTAAGAAAAAAAGCAGGTGATAACCCGGATTTGTCTTGACAGCAATTATTCTACTTGTGTAAAATTAAACTCGTATATAAATTTAAGAGTGGACCGACTTGGACAGGCTGGAGATATCAATCGTCTAAATCCGGAAACTCGCTGAGAGGTGAAGTTAATGAGAAAAGTCTACCTTGATCATAGTGCTACTACTCCAATTTCCAGGGAGGTTATAGAGGCCATGATGATGGTTTTGGAAAGAGATTTTGGTAATCCTTCCAGTATTCATCAATTTGGACGGGAAGCAAAAAAGGCCATTGAGGATTCCCGTGAAAAGGTGGCCCAATTAATAGGAGCCATGCCATCGGAAATTTTCTTTACCAGCGGCGGTACAGAGGCCGACAACCTAGCTTTACTGGGGGCCGCCAAGGCTTATCAAAAAAAAGGAAATCATATTATTACCTCCTCTATTGAGCATCACGCTATTTTAGATACAGCTAAACAATTAGAGAAACTAGGTTTTGAGGTCACCTACCTGCCCGTTGATGAGTATGGTTTAGTAAGGGTGGACGAATTAAGAAAATCCCTTCGCGATGATACAATCCTAATCAGTATCATGCATGCTAATAATGAAGTGGGCACCATCCAACCTATTGAGGAAATTGGCAAGCTGGCAGCGGAGAAAAAAATAATATTCCACGTTGATGCAGTTCAAAGCATTGGAAAGATACCTGTAGATGTAAATGATTTAAATGTAGATTTATTGTCGGCCTCAGCTCATAAAATTTACGGTCCAAAAGGCATCGGCTGCTTATATGTCAGGAAGGGGATTCGTCTTGAACCTCAGCATTTTGGTGGCGGGCAGGAACGCAAAAGACGTCCCGGCACAGAAAATGTGCCCGGAATAGTTGGCTTTGGTAAAGCTGCTGAACTGGCTTTAATTAATTTACCACAAGAACAAGAAATCACCAAGTTGAGGGATAAGCTTTTGACGGGTTTAATGAGGGAAATTCCTGATTGTCAGTTAAATGGGCATCCTACTAAAAGGATCCCGACTAATGTTAATGTCAGCATTCGATTTTTGGAAGGGGAATCTATTTTGTTAAGCCTGGATATGAAAGGTATTGCCGCCTCCAGCGGCTCGGCTTGTACCTCCGGCTCTTTGGACCCCTCTCATGTGCTCACAGCCATGGGTATCTGCCACGAAATAGCTCATGGCTCCCTTAGATTAACTTTAGGGAAGGGCACAACGGAAGAAGATATAGATTATGTTCTGACTGAATTGCCAATTATTGTTGAAAGATTAAGAGCCATGTCCCCTTTATATTGTTGTGAGAAAGCGGGACAATGTGAAAGAAAGGAGTCTTGTTCAGGTGTATAGCGAAAAAGTAATGGAGCATTTTGCTAACCCCAGGAATGTAGGGGAAATTGATAACCCAGACGGGGTTGGTGAATTAGGTAATGTTAACTGCGGAGATATAATGCGTATCAGTATTAAAGTTGAGGACAATATAATCAAGGATATTAAGTTTAAGACCTTCGGCTGCGGTGCGGCTATTGCAACCAGCAGTATTGTAACCGAGATGGCCAAGGGCAAAACCATAGAAGAGGCAAAAATAATCACTAATAAAAATGTGGCGGAGGCTTTGGGCGGTTTGCCACCTGCCAAAATGCATTGCTCAAATTTAGCTGCTGATGCGCTAAAAAAGGCAATAGAGGATTACCAGTCAAAACCTTAAAGTAGTTATTTGGAGTTGAAAAAATGTTTGTTAGGCCTAGAGTACTTGTAGCGATGAGTGGTGGTGTGGACAGTTCCGTTGCTGCCCACTTATTGTTGAAAGAGGGATATGAGGTAATTGGGGCCACTATGCAGCTTTGGCCGGAAGATACCCCCCTGGTTGATGGAGAAGTTGGTTGTTGTTCTTTATCAGCTATAGAGGATGCCAGAAGAGTGGCACATAAATTAGGGATTCCTCATTATGTATTGAATTATAAAAGCCTGTTTGAAAAGCAGGTGGTAGATTACTTTGTCAATGAGTATCAAAGAGGCAGAACTCCAAATCCCTGTATGGCTTGCAATCGCTATTTTAGATTCGATGCGCTCTTAAAAAAGGCTAGCGAACTAGAGATTGATTATGTAGCTACCGGCCATTATGCAAATATATACTATGATAATTTTCATCAAAAGTATCTTTTAGCTAAAGGTGCGGACCCCAGCAAAGATCAAAGTTATTTTCTTTATGGGTTTACCCAAAAACAGATGGCGCGAACATTACTGCCCGTAGGGAAATATGCTAAAACTGAAATTAGGGAGCAAGCTCAAGCCCTGGGTTTAGCAGTTGCAAAAAAACCTGATAGTCAGGAAATTTGCTTTATTCCGGATAATGATTATAGAAATTTTTTGGAAGGAAGACTAGAAAAGCCGCAAAGACCGGGACTATTCCTTGATGAGGAAGGTCGGGTTTTGGGAGAACATCAGGGGATAACCAATTATACTATAGGGCAAAGGAAGGGCCTAGGCATTTCCCTTGGATACCCTGTTTATGTAATCAAACTTGATGTGGAGCGAAACACTGTTATCTTAGGTCCAAAAGCAAGCCTTTATAGCAAAGGTCTGCTCAGTGAAGAAAATAATTTTATTCTAATAGAGGAACTTAAATCGGCGATGAAGGTGGCTGTGAAAATAAGATATAGGTTTAAGCCGGTTCCCGCCACTATCATGCCGAAGGAAGATAAAGTAGCGGTTGTCTTTGATGCAGCTCAACCCGCAGTTACCCCTGGACAAGTTGTAGTTTATTACCAAGGAGATTTAGTGGTGGGCGGAGGGATTATAACTGATAAAAATGGTCTTTAAAGACCATTTTTATTTTGTAAAAAAATTTGGAATTTTCGGGTTATGCTATTGACTTTTAGTACTATTTACCTTAGAGTAAAAATGAATGAACATTCAAGCAATTAGAAGGGAGGCAATATTATTGGACAGAACAATTGGGGAAATGATTTTTAATCGGGTTGGGACTTACGGTGATTTTCCTGTGCTAAGGTTTAAAAAAGATGGTAGTTGGCATGATATTAGCTGGACGGAATTTGGAGTAAGAATAGAAAACCTGGCAAACGGTTTATTGTCCTTGGGTGTTAAGCCCGGAGAAAAGGTGGCTATTCTTTCCGAAAACAGACCGGAGTGGGCAATTTCAGACTTAGGAATTATTAGCATTAAAGGTGTAGTGGTACCTATTTACCACACAAACAGGGCAAAGCAGATTGAGTATGTAATTGACCATTCCGAATCTAAAATTTTAATTGTCTCTCAGAAAAGTATGCTGGAAGAGGTTTTGCAGGTTCGCAAAAATTTAGACAATTTGGAACACATTTTCTTAATGGATTGGAAAGAAGGGCATGGCGCGGCTGAGGGTGTTCGGCCTTTTGAGGAACTTCTTCAACTTGGTGCGGAATATAAAAAGGAGCACTCCGGGGAAGTACAAAAACTGATTGACAGTTCAGCAGAGGATGATATTATTTCTTATGTTTATACTTCCGGAACCACCGGAAATCCGAAGGGTGTAATGCTGTCACACAAAAACTTTTTGGAAAATGTGAAGGGAGCTACCCAAGTGGTAGAGCTTTACCCCCAAGAAGTCGCCCTATCATTTTTACCTCTCAGTCATGTACTGGAAAGAATGGCCGGTTATTACCTGATTTTGTATAAGGCGGGAACCATTGCCTATGCCGAAGGGGTTAATGAGGTGGCGCAAAACCTACCGGAGGTTAAACCGGATGTGATGGTTAGTGTGCCAAGACTTTATGAAAAAATATATGCCGGTGTCTTAAATAAAATGAACCAAGGCAGCAGCTTAAAGAAAAAGCTGTTTTATTGGTCGGTGGAAGTCGGCAAAGAGTGGTTCTATACTAATCTTGAGCAGAAAACCCCCGGCTTGGGCTTAAAAATGAAACATGGCATAGCGGATAAATTGGTTTTTTCTAAGCTGAAAGAACTAACGGGCGGCAAATTGAGATTTTTTATTTCTGGCGGTGCCGCCTTAGCCAAGGATATTAACGAATTTTTTCATGCGGTGGGACTTACGATTTTAGAGGGTTACGGTCTGACCGAAACGGCTCCTGTCCTAAGCGTAAACACTTTTGAAAAACTCAGACTGGGAAGTGTTGGTCCGGCGCTGCCCAATGTGGAGCTCAAAATTGCCGATGACGGTGAAATTTTAGCCAAGGGCCCCAATGTCAGTATAGGCTACTACAAGCAGCCGGAGGAAACAGCGGCAGTATTTAAAGATGGTTGGTTTTATACCGGAGACATCGGCTATATTGATGATGAAGGTTACCTATTTATCACAGATCGCAAAAAGGACATCATAGTCACTTCCGGCGGTAAAAATGTTGCTCCCCAGAATATTGAAGGTTTGCTTGGAACAGATCCCTTAGTTGGTCAAGCCGTTGTTTTGGGTGATAAGAAAAAATACCTAGCCGCCTTAATTATACCTAATTTTGAAGCCTTAACTGCCTACGCCCAAGAAAACAATATTGAATTTGCAAACTATCAGGACTTGGTAAGTGATCCGAAAATTGTAGAGCTTTATAACAACCGTATTAAGGAAACTATTAAGGATTTGCCTTCTTATGAACAAATCAAAAAGTTTGCTCTTTTAAGTGAAGAATTTTCATCCGACACCGGTGAATTAACACCTACTTTGAAAGTAAAAAGAAAGTTTGTGCAAGAAAAATATTCAGATATTATCGGAGAGCTTTTTGTTGAAGCATAGTGCCCACAAATTTATTTTTTCTTAACAAAAACCGACTTTCAGGTCGGTTTTTTTGTTTGCAGGGTATTATTTTCTGATTCGCTGGAAATTATATTATTGAAAAGTATTTGTTTATCCTGTGAACAAAGGGGGCCAGGTTATGATTAATTGTCCGGTTTGCGGCAGTAGGCAGGTAGGTAAAATCAACCAAGATCAATACTATTGTTGGAATTGTTTCGTGGAATATGATATTGATAACAGGATTTATCAAGTTGAAGAAGACGGGAATCTAGTAGCAATAGGAAATGATAGTTAATACTGACAGGAGGGTTAGTCATGGCAAAGGGCTTTTGGCGAGGGATAATTGCGGGAGGTCTGGTAGGCGGACTAATAGACAAGTTCATGAAGCGCCCCCAAAGAAAAATCTTGGATGACAAAAAACTGAAAAAACAGATGAACCATATGGGGGTACAGGCGAAAAAAGCGGTAGAAGGCGTTAGAGAGGGTTTTAAGGATTTATATAAGAAGTAATGAGGGTTCAGACCCTCTTTTTTTTACTTTAGATTTAGGGGTAAAAAGCTGATGACCAACGAGTTAGTTGCCAAGGTAAAACGTATTGCTCAGATCATCCTTTTGCTTTTAGCTTTATTGCTGCTTATATACTGGGTGGGGGGGGTATTTTTACCCTTTTTGTTAGCCTTTGTTTTGGCATATCTTTTAAACCCCATTGTGAAACTCTGGGAAGCAAAGGGTTTTTCTAGGGTGGGCGGTATTTTTTTAACGTATTTTTTCTTTATAACCGCCATTATATTGTTCTCCTGTTTTGTGCTGCCGATTTTTTGGCGGCAGCTTGAAGTGCTCGCCATGTCTATTCCCCAATATACTCACCGGTTACAGTCCTTTTTCCAAAACTTTAATGATAATTATAAAAAAATTGCCATACCGAATGCCTTGAGAAACCAAATAGATTTGGCTTTATTGCAGCTTGAATTAATTGTAATAGGAGCAATTGCCCAGGTAGTTAACGGTATCATCTCTGTCTTTACCCACGCCCTCAGTATCATTATAGCCCCCGTGCTGGCTTATTACGTCTTAAGGGACCAAAAACTTATTTCCGAAAGGTTTCTAAGTTTTTTCCCCGTTAATTGGGCGGAAAAACTGGTAAAACTTTGGCGGGAAATTGATGTGCAGTTAAACTGTTTCATAAAAGGGCACTTATTGGTAGCGGTTTTAGTTGGAATTGGTACGTCAATAGGCTTTTTAATCATAAATTTAGATTTTCCTTTTTTATTGGGCCTGATTGTGGGCATAACAGAAATCATTCCCTACTTCGGTCCCGTGATAGGTGCAATACCTGCTCTGGGCATTGCCCTACTTGATTCAAAAATTAAAGCCCTTTACGCCTTGGTACTAATGGTAACCATTCAACAACTAGAAAGCAATATTTTAACACCCAGAATTATCGGTTCCAGGATAGGACTTCATCCGCTGTTAGTGATTTTGGCACTATTTTTGGGTGGGAAAATTTTTGGGATTATAGGTCTTTTACTTGCAATTCCAATGATTTTAATTCTACGCGTTTTTTGGCTGCAATTGGTAATACCGGTTTGGTTTAAAAAGGAGTCGAAAGTAGATGAAGGATAAGTTTTTGGCGAGAAAATGTTTAGAAGTTTGGGTATTTTTGTGATATTATAACATTAAGTTAAATTTGACGGTGCTAATTAACAGACTGTTGGATCAGCTGAAGTAAGGTGAACTAAAACACTTTACAATGTATCTGCTACCTTTAATTGACAAGCTTTAATACTTATATGTATAATAAATTTTATGTAAAAGGTATTTAAAATGGGTAAGCATCAGCACAGATAATTGCCCACTGATTTTCTACTTGGCACATTATTATGCAAGTTTTGAACTCTACCCTTGCAAAAACAAAAGGAGCTGTAAGAATGCTGTCCGGAAATGAGATTAGAAGTAAATTTCTTAATTATTTCGAAAAAAAAGGGCATCGCGTGGTTAGGAGTGCATCTTTAATACCCCATGATGACCCTACATTGTTATTTACAAATGCAGGAATGGTGCAATTTAAAGAAGTATTTTTAGGGTTTGATAAAAGGGAATACTCCAGGGCTACGACCTCGCAAAAATGCGTGCGTGCCGGCGGAAAACATAACGATCTTGACACCGTAGGCAGAACCGCAAGACACCACACTTTTTTTGAGATGTTGGGTAACTTCTCCTTCGGGGACTATTTTAAAGAGGAAGCCATCCGTTTTGCTTGGGAGTTTCTTACGAAGGAACTAAAACTGCCGAAGGATAAGCTTTGGGCCACAGTTTATCTGGACGATGATGAGGCATTTAATTTGTGGCAGCAAGTAACGGAAATTCCGCCTGAAAGAATATTGCGTTTAGGAGAAAAGGATAATTTTTGGTCCATGGGGGACACAGGTCCCTGCGGTCCTTGTAGCGAGCTTTTGATAGATAGAGGGGAACACTTACGTTGCGATGCGCCAAAGTGTGGAATTGGTGAATGTGACTGCGACCGCTGGTTAGAAATTTGGAATTTGGTGTTTATGCAATATGAAAGAGGTAAAGATGGCAAAATGACTTCCCTGCCTCACCCTAGCATAGACACGGGGATGGGCTTAGAAAGAATCTCATCCGTGGTCCAGAAGGTACCAAGTAATTTCGAGATAGACTTAATACGACCTATTATTAAAGCCATTGAAGAAATGAGCGGGCAGCAATATGACAGAGGCCCCAAAGGTTTTCCCTTTAGAGTGATTTCCGATCACAGTAGAGCGATTACCTTTTTAATCAGTGATGGAGTTTTGCCTTCTAATGAGGGAAGGGGTTATGTTTTGCGTAGGATTTTACGCAGGGCGGTAAGATTTTATAAAAATTTGGGTATAGAGGGGCCTTTTTTAGACAAGTTGGTTCCGGTTGTAGTGGATTTAATGAAGGATGCTTACCCCGAGCTGTTGGAGCATCAGGGGCAGGTAATGCGAATTGTCCAGCAAGAAGAACTAAGGTTTCATAGCACCTTGGTTGAGGGAATAAAGGTGGCCAATGAGATTGTAGCCAAGGTATTATCGGCTAAAGGGGATACAATTAGCGGGGAGGATGCTTTTCTACTTTATGATACCTACGGTTTCCCTATTGATTTGACAGAGGACATTGCCGAGGAAAATAACTTAGGGATAGATCTACGGGGTTTTGATCAGGAAATGGCCCAGCAAAGGGATAGGGCAAGAAAAGCTAGGGATGCTTCTGATTCTTTTGATTTTGCAGGCAGCTTTTCAGGTATTTTAGAAAAATTAAGTCCTACCGAATTTAAGGGGTATGAATGCTTGAGTACCGGGGCTAAGGTTTTAGCTATTGTGCAAGAAAACCGAAGGGTTGACGAATTAAAGGTAAATGATGAAGGCTGGATGTTGTTTGATCGAACCTGTTTCTATGGGGAAAGCGGGGGCCAGGTCGGAGATGTTGGCAAGATTTATGGTGAAGGGTTTGAAGGGGCGGTTATAGATACTAAAAAACTACCCGATGGGCATCCGGTACATTTAGTCAAAATTACGAGGGGCACTGCCTGTCAAGGGGCGGAGTTAATTACTGAGGTGGATGCGGAAAGAAGAAAGGCCATCGAAAGACATCACTCTGCCACCCATTTGCTACACAGGGCCCTCAAGGAAACCCTCGGTGAGCATGTTCACCAAGGAGGTTCACTGGTTGAAGAGGATAGGCTCCGTTTTGATTTTACTCATTTTGAAGCATTGAGTTCTGAAGAATTGATTTTAATTGAAAATAAGGTAAATGAAATAGTGTTAGCAAATTTGCCCGTAGTAACATTTGAAACCAGTTTTGATGAAGCTAGAGATCTGGGTGCGATAGCCCTATTTGGAGAAAAATACGGCGAAAAAGTGAGGGTAGTCAAAATGGGTGACTATACATCCGAGTTATGCGGCGGCACCCATGTGGTTAGCACAGGTTCAATCGGCCCATTTAAAATTCTGAGCGAAGGGGGAGTTGGCTCGGGCTTAAGGCGGATAGAAGCAATTGCAGGTAAAGCAGCACTTAAATATTTTTCTGATCAATCAAAACTGCTCTTGCAGGTAGCCGATAGTTTAAAGGTGCCTGTAACACAGGTTTTTGATCGTGTCCGGAACATCAGTCAGGAGCTAAAAGAAAAGGAAAAGGAAAATGAAAAGCTGCAACAAAAGCTAAATTTTTATCAGTTGGAAAATTTGCTCGCGGAGGTTAAAATAATAGAGGGGGCCAAGGTATTATCAACCAAGGTACAAGCTCCAGATATGGATAGTTTGCGATCCATGGGGGATTTGTTAAAGCAAAAGCTTGGTTCCGGTGTTATAGTTATCGGCTCTCAGATTGAAGATAATGTCAGCTTCGTTGCTACGGTAACCAGGGATTTGGTTGATAAAGGAATCCATGCCGGGCTTTTAGTAAAGGAAGTAGCGAAAATGGCCAAGGGTGGGGGTGGTGGCAGACCCGATATGGCCCAGGCAGGGGGCAAGGATCCTTCAAAGCTTCAGGAGGCTTTGGATAAGACTTTTGAACTGGTAAAGGACCAACTTGATAATTAATAGATTGAAGATAAAATTATAATTGTTTATTAACCTAAAAGAAAAAGGTATTTGTTTTTTAGTGGAGAAATCTTTGCTAATTGGAGAAACTATTACAGACAATGGGGGTGGCACTGTGGCAAAAGACGATTTTGGGCATACAATGATGTTTAAGGTCAGTAAGGATGAGGTATCCAGGGCCAAAAATGTTCTGGTAACGGTTTATGAAGCCTTGCAAGAAAAAGGCTATAATCCTATTAATCAGTTGGTGGGTTATCTTCTGTCCGGTGATCCCGCTTATATTACCAGTCATAATAATGCAAGAAATATAATTAGAAAAATGGAAAGAGATGAATTGCTGGAGGAGTTGCTGAAGGAATATTTACACATCGAATAAATTTTAAAAACCCCTATGCTTTCAGTGTCGGGGTTTTATGATTAAAGGCGGTTGGGAATGCGTTATATGGGTTTAGATTTGGGAGAAAAAACAATTGGAGTAGCTATCAGCGACCCCTTGGGGTTGACTGCTCAGGGTGTAACTACTATTAAAAGGATTGATTTAGAAAAAGACTTGAAGGAATTAGAAAGCTTGGCTGAAAATTATTTGGTAGAACAAATAGTTTTGGGTTTTCCTAAAAATATGAATGGCACCATTGGTCCCCAGGGGGAAAGGACCTTGGAGTTTAAAAAAGTATTGGAGTCGGCCCTTGATCTAGAAGTCATTTTGCAAGACGAAAGATTATCCACCATGGAGGTTGAAAGGGTATTAATTGATGCTAATGTGAAAAGGGCCAAAAGGAAAAAGGTAATAGATAAAATGGCTGCCACTGTAATTTTACAAAGCTATTTAAATAGTAAAGTTTAACACCAACAGAAAAATGGTTTGACATGCTGGTGATTTATTAAGTATGATATGATAAAGCTAGCCGAAAGGGTGATTAATATGGTTGAGGATTTTGAAAATATCATTGAATTAGTTGATGAGGAAGGTAATACCTTTAATTTTATTTTAATTGAGGCCTTTGAAGTAGAGGGACAAAAATATGCAGTTCTGATGCCTGAAGAAGAAGACACAGAGGAGGCCCTGGTGCTTAAAATTGAAGTAGATGATAATGGCGAAGAGGTGCTTTATGAGATAGAGGATGACGAGGAATGGAGTATGGTGGCCCAAGTTTGGGATGCCATGAGCAAAGAATAATACATTTAACCGCCAAAAGGCGGTTTTTTGCTAATTAACTGTTTAATTTTGACAAGAACTGTTATAATTAGTCCAGACTACATATGTGGAGGTTTCTAAATTGGAAACAAGCAAACAACTAATTAAACATGAAATAAAAGGTGCTGGAAAAGAAAAAGCCCAAAAAACAACTATTATATTACTCGGGCTGTTGTTGCTGTTTACTTGTGCCCTCGGTGGGTCTTTAATTATTGCCAATCAGTTAAAGCCTGTTTCCGCAAGTTCTGCATTAGTGCAGGTTGAAATACCTAAAGGGGCTAGCTCTAAAAAAATTGGGGCAATATTAGCGGACCACAAATTAATCCGTAGTCAAAATTTATTTTATTATTTTACCCGTTTTAAGGGTTTGGATCAGGATTTAAAGGCGGGCATTTTTAACCTGGATGCTTCTTGGTCATTAGAGAAAATAGCTCTTAGTTTGACCAAATCTACCCAAGGGCCTTCGATTTCCTTTACCATACCCGAAGGGTTTAATTTAAAACAAATAGCGGCCAGGCTGGAGGATAAGGGACTGGTAAGCAGCAAGGACTTTTTTAAGACGGTAAACAGCAGCCGATTTGCTTATGGGTTTTTAGAGGACTTGCCTCAAGGTGAACAATGGTTGGAAGGCTTTTTGTTTCCCGATACTTATCAAGTTAAAGAAAATGCCCCGCCAGAAGAAATTATCAATACCATGCTTAGGCGTTTTGGGGAAATTTATGATGCCGAGATGCAGGCAAGAACGCGGGAACTAGGTTTATCGGTTTTAGAGCTAGTAACCATGGCCTCCATAATTGAGAAGGAAGGAAAGCTTGATGAGGAAAGGTCAATAATTGCCGGGGTATTTTATAATCGCTTAAAGGCAAAATGGTTACTAGAATCTTGTGCTACAGTCCAGTATCTGCTGGATGAGCCTAAGGAAATTTTGCTGTATAGCGATTTGGAAATAGAATCCCCTTATAACACCTATAAGTACGGCGGATTACCTCCGGGGCCTATTGCCTCCCCCGGAAAATCGTCTTTGAAAGCGGCCTTGTATCCCGCTGAAGTAGATTATATGTTTTTTGTAGCTGAAAAAGATGGTTCTCATTATTTTTCCAAGACTTTAGCTGAACACGAAAGTGCCGCCAAAAGAATCGCCAACGAAAAATAATTTACTGTGGAGGAAACTAATTTGAAAAAACCGGAATTATTAGCGCCGGCGGGAAACTCGGAGAAATTAAAAATTGCTTTCGCTTATGGTGCCGATGCTGTTTACCTGGGAGGGCAACTTTATAGCTTGCGTGCAGGTGCAGGCAATTTTAGCCACGATGAAATGGCCTCAGGTATAGAATTTGCCCATCGTTATGGTAAAAAAGTCTATGTGACTATCAATATCTTTGCCCATAACCATGATTTGGTGCACTTACCGGCTTATCTCAAAAAATTAGCGGATCTGGGAGTTGACGGTTTGATAATATCGGACCCGGGTATCATCTTACTTGCTAAAGAATTAAATCTGGGTTTAAAAATACATTTAAGTACTCAAGCTAATACTACCAATTGGGCAAGTATAAAATTATGGCAAACCCTTGGTGTCAGCAGAGTTGTTCTGGCCAGGGAGTTGGCAATTCAAGAAATTAAAGAAATTAAAAAAAGGGCAGAAATTGAAATAGAAGCGTTTGTTCATGGAGCAATGTGCATGGCCTATTCCGGGAGATGTCTTTTAAGCAGTTATTGGACAGGCAGAAGTGCCAACCGGGGTGCCTGTACCCATCCCTGTCGCTGGCGTTACAGCCTGGTTGAGGGGACCAGAACCGGTGAGCTTCTGCCTATAGAAGAGGATGAAAGAGGAACTTATATTTTAAGTTCCAAAGACTTAGCCATGATTCATCATATCCCCGAGCTGGCTCAGTTAGGACTGACAAGCTGGAAAATAGAAGGCAGGATGAAAAGCATTCACTATGTAGCAACTGTAATTAAGGTCTATCGAGAGGCCTTGGATCAGTTTTGGGAAAAGAGGGAGGCCTATCAATTTGATCCCCTTTGGCATGAAGAATTGATGAAGGTATCGGATCGGGGCTTTACCACAGGCTTCTATTTTAATGAAGCTAAGGGACCTCAGGGTGCCGAAAAAACCACTAAAGAGGGGAAAGTAATTGATTTTGTGGGAATAGTTCTAAATGGGGAAAACAAGGGCGAAGTTTTAGTGGAACAGAGAAACTTTTTTAAATTAGGAGATAAATTGGAGTTGCTTCAACCGCAAGGTGAAAATATTGTTTTTGAACTGGGTCGTCTCCTTGATGAAGGTGGGCTACCTTTGGAGGCGGCCCGTCACCCTCAACAAAAGGTTTATATTGAAGCTCCCGTTCCCTTGGCGGCTAATACTCTTTTAAGGCGTTATTTGTAAATATTTTAATATCAAAACAAGGATAAATTCAAAATAGTAGCGTATTTTATAAAAACCGAAAAAATAACCGGTTTAGAGGGGGGTAGCCATGGAAGGGCGAGAAAGGGTATTGATGGATAAATATTTAAAGGTTCTAGGTTGTGCAACGGGTAAGGAAATAGACAATATCAGGGCAAAAATGGCCTGGGTCTTAACAGAGGAGCTGTTTGAGGAAGAGCTCGGGGTTCCTTTGTCTTACGAAGAAATAAGTGCCTTATTAAACGAGGCATTTTTAAAGGAATTTCCCTTTTGCCAAAACCTAGAGCTAAATATAATTGATAGTAGTGATATTTTGGTAAATATTAAGGGTTGTCAATTAAAAGAAGCTAACGGCAGTTGTAAAAAAAAGAACGGTTACAGTCTATGTCCCATTGATCCTTTCTTGATGTTTACTCTCAGTCGAGGGTTGGCTTGTAATGTCTGGTTTGTGGATGTAAAACCTACTGATGAGGGTTGCTCAATGGAATTTTCCCTAAAGAGCCAATGCCTTGTTTAAGGCAATGTCAGAAAAAACCGCTTCCTTAGTCCGGAAGCGGTTTTTTGTTTTTCGCAATTTTGTTAGGGGATTCCGGCCAAATCCTGTAGTTTTTTTACATCCCGAATAAGCAATTCATTTCTATTAATATCAATGATTTCTTCTTCACTGATCCGATACAACAGGCGGCAGACCACCTCGGGGTTACTGTTAACCATGGCGGCCATCTGCTCGAGTGTTAAAGAACGACGCAGCTTGGCCACTCCCCCCGCGTGACGGTACTCGTTAAGAATGAGGTTAGCAAGTCTTGTTAACACATCATTAAAGGCTAACTGATCAATAGTTGAAGCAGCTTGTCTCATCCTTCTCATAAGGACCTCTAGTGTTTCCCAAAGGGCATCAGGGTTTTGTTTCAGGATTGGTATCAGATGGTTTTTGTGCCACAAATAAATTTTGGTGTCGTTCACCGCGGCCGCTAAAGTTCCCGGTGTAGGTCCTCCATCAATTACCGCGTGTCCCCAAAAGGTATCACCGGATTTAAGTGAGCGGACAATTAAAGATTGTCCCTTGTCGGAAATCATTGAAGCATGGGCACAACCTTGATCCACCACCAGAACATAAGGGAAAAAATCATTACAGGAACAGATAACTTGTCTTGCTTGGTACGTTTTTTTAATAGCCAGTTTGCTCAAGGCTTCCAAGTCGCTTTTTCTAACCTTTCTAAAAACAGCAGATTGGGATAGTTTTAAAACAAGCTCACTGTTCAAGATACCACTCCGTTTCTCTACTTATTTTTCCAAGCTAATATAGTATTCGATCGCTATTTTAGCCGGCACAGAAAGCAAAGCAATCAATTTTTATAATAGTTCCGAAGTGAGGATAAATATATTGTGAAACTTAAAACTATTATAACATCTATTTCAAGATTTAGGAAATAATTTTTGATGATCGTAAAGTCAAACAAACTGCACAGATAATTATTAAAACTTTTAAACTCAACTTGATCTGGATCAAGGTCCATGACTTTGTCTTGGCATACTCTTAGGTCAGGTAAGCTATCAAAAAGCTTGTGCGGATTGTCACTAAGCTGATCGGCAAGGTTTTTTAGAAGCGGGAAGTATGCATTTAATTCCCTTGGCGAGTTAATTATTGGAGGAAGTAAACAATGGACTTTTCAAGGCGCGTATTTTTGCGATTTGCAAGTAGCACAACTTTATTTTTTTTAGGCTTTTTCGCTTTATCCAAAAAGAAGATTGCCGGTGCCGAGGAACCGGTTTTGCGGCCTCCGGGGGCGATAGATGAGGAAGCTTTTACTACCGGCTGCCTTCGCTGCGGAATTTGTATTGATGTCTGCAGAAACCACCAAACAGGCGTTTTAAAGGCGATGACCTTGCGGGATGGCTATAGCAATGTGGGTTTACCATATTTCGCTTCCCCGGATAATTATTGTGCCAGATGTCTGGAATGTACTCTTGTTTGTCCTACCCGAGTTCTGCAAAGAACTACCCTTGACCAATTGGGAATTGGAACTGCATATCTTGATCCGGAAAAATGTGTGCTTTCAAATGGGGAATTTTGTGATCGGTGTTTTGATTTATGTGAACTGGAAGCCATTATTGAGGATGAGGATCACATTTTCGAAACGGGCAGATTTTCAGTTTCCGGTGATCTAAAATTAAGATTTCCAAAGATCATTGCAGATGTTTGCGACGGTTGCGGGCTTTGTGCTTATACCTGCCCTGCCTTTGAGCTTAGGCTGGATGCAAGTAAAAGGCAATCAAGGAGATGACAAAATGGAGTTTCGACACAGTGTTCAGTTGATCTTTTTATTTATAATGCTGTTTGCCGTGGGAGCATTTTGTTCTTTGAAAATGGGAGTAATCTTTGTCTCCTGTCCCTTGGGAGTTTTGCAAACAATGGCAGCTACCCGTTTATTTTTACTGGCAGCCCTTGTTTCTTCCTTGGTATTAATAATCGTGACAATCCTAACCGGCAGACTCTTTTGCGGCTGGATTTGTCCCATAGGAACAATCCTGGAACATGGGGGCAAACTGGTTCCGAGAACAAGCAGAAGGCTGCCCTTGGAAAGCAGAAATATCAAATACGGATTGTTAGCCGCGATTATACTGGGTGCTGCAATTTTTAGATATGCAGTGTTTTGCTCGATCTGTCCAATAGGGGTAGCTTGTAGAGCGGTTAGTTTCCGTGGTTTAGTTCTAAGCCCTGAGCTTTTGGTATTACTTTTTTTACTATTGGCCGAGGCCTATGAAAGGCGTTTTTGGTGCAAGTATTTATGCCCGGTGGGAGCCCTTTTGGGATTAATCGCTAAATTTAAGATCTATCGTTTGAAGATAAACCCGGACAAATGTGTTACGTGCAAAAGATGCTTAAAAGAATGTAAAAATAATCAAATGGACATTTTATGTCCGGAACTTTTTGAAGTTGGTTTAGTTAGAAATGATGAATGTAATTTTTGCCTGCAGTGTGTAGAAAGTTGTACAAAAAATGCCATCGAAGTTGTCAGCGTGTTTGACAAAAAGAAGCCGCCCCAAAACAAGGGGGAGGAGTTGTTATCTAAAATTTAAAATTGCATCGCTGCGATGAAAATTTAGCTTATAAAAAAGGAGGTGAAATTAAAAAATGATCAAAAAAAGTAAAAGTTTACTTAATAAGGAGGGGTTTTTTATGAAAAGAAACAGCTTATCAGTCCTGTTTGCCTGCATGTTAGTTTTGGCCTTAGCGGTTACAGGTTGCAGTTCGCAAGCAAAAGCTCCCGTAGTGGGCAGCGGCCAAGAGGCACCCTACAGTTATTTTAAGGTAGCCGCAATTAATCAGGAAGAGCCGATTATGATGAGAGATCAATTTCTTGAGATTATGGGACAAGTGGATGGGCCCATACCTTATTTTTATCAAGAGGTAGTTAAATTTGCCGGCCACCATTGTGCGGCTACCGCGGGGGCTTGGAGTATCACAAAAAAGGCCCTGGCGGCTTTGTATCCCGATGGGCAGGTTCCCGAGAGGGGACAAATTATCATTCATGCGCCGGGACCGGCGAACGAGTGGTATGTGGGGGTTTTTGGAGATATCTTTGAGTTTATAACAGGGGCCACTGCCGACTCGGGCTTCCCGGGGTCTTCCTTCGGAGAAAAATACAATAGAAGGGATTTGCTCATTTATCCCGATGCGCCATCGGGTACTCCGCCACCGCAAATGAAGTGGATTTGGGAAAGGAGAGACACTGGTGCAAAGGTTGAAGTTATTTATAATTTAATGCTGGCTCAACCGCCTAATACTCCCGATTTAGAAGTGTTACAGGCAAAGATCGGGGCTGACGATCCCAGTGTAACCGAATCCCAATTAAAGAGTTGGCAAAAAACTTGGAATCAAAGGGCAGCTTTTGTGTTAGATAATGCAGATAAATTAGCTGGTTTTTTCCACGTAGAAAAGCTAAATTAGCTGAAATGATTTTGGTTGCTGAAATGCTTTTTAACTGATTTATTATTGGAATGCCACCGGGGCTATTTCAGGCTTTGAAGGGCCGGCAGGACCCTCGGGGATGCATTTAATATGAATAAGTAATGAGCAGCCTCCCTTCAGCAACCTTTTTTGTCTGATTGGATAATAAGACAGGAGGGAAATCAATTGACTAATAACACTACAGCCGGTCAACGGAAAATAGGGGCTATTACTGCCATTGTTGGAGGTTTAATTTGTATTTTTGTTATACCAAAGTTAGCCATGAATGCACAGGGGGTAATTTTGTTAAATGCTTATAAATTTATTGCGGAGGCAGGTAACCCGGCTATAGTGGCTGCTCCAAAAATGGTAACCTTTTGGTATCCTTTTTGGAGTGCCCTTTCTATAATTGCCGGTGTTATCTTACTTCTGCTTGCCGGTCCGATTAACAGAGGTGATTATTGGGCCAGACCCTTTGCATTGGGCATGGCAGCTATTCCCTGTATTTCAGGTGCAGCTTTAATTGGTCCCATGGTAAAATTTGCAACGGACTATGTCATGAATGCCGTGGCAATGATGACCTTGGGCTTAATACCTTTTTTGATGATTTTACTCTTGGAAAAGGCCTCGGGTAAACAAAAGGCAATCAGCATTGTGGTATTTATGGCGCTGGGATTAACCGCCGCCTGGAATTTTGCAAATTTTCACGGAGCCTTTAGGATCTTATGGAGTTTATTAATGACCGACCCCAGATATATGGGCTATTCCAATGCCATCGGCACCCCAATAGTAATAGTGGGTGTATTCCTGGCCTTGGTAAGCATACCGTTGCTTGCGGGGCGCACTGTCAAGGGATACTGGCTGGCCGTTATAGCTAATGCTTTATTTGCCGTGGGGACAGGAACAATTCTAACGGGAAATTACTATCAGGCAGAATTTTATGTAGGAACTGCCGCCGGTCTCTTTACCTTGCTGTTATTGTTATCACCAAAGATCGGCGGCACCTTAGTGGATCGCAGACCGCTACTATCTTTGGGTTCAGCAGCTAAAGAAAACAATTAAAGTATTTTTTGATAATGAAAGGGCCCGTTGTTCAACAGCGGGTCTTTTTTTGTTATAATAAATTTATGCAATATCTAAAGATTATGTTACGCTAAATCCATTGACAGCTAATTATCACATATAGTACAATTGAAACAAATTTAATGCAGACTCCGGATCGGTTTTAGATTTTCCAAAACAACAAACAAAGAAGGTGATTATATTGGTAGAAGTAAATTTTGCTGAGGACGCATTGGAGTACATCAAAGAAAAGACGGATACCATAACCTTGCTGGTTGAAATCAGCCGTGGGTGAGGGGGCGCTTATAAAATTCCTGCCGTGTTTGCGGGAAAACCGGAAAAAGCCGAAGCGGAAGATTTCGAAAAGCAGGAAATCTCCGGAATAAGTGTTTATGTGGATAAAAGAAACCCGATAAACCCCGATGGTTTGAAGGTACTATTAAAAGGGTCCACCAAATTCAGACGTTTAGTGGTAGATGGTTTTGTATTATACTAGTTACTTGATTATTGTTTGGTCGCTATTTGATATTTATTAGTCGGTTTTCAAAATGATACTAAAATCCGTAGCTTTTATCGGTGATTGCTCAGCAATCACCGAACACCGATAAGGAAGGAGATTTAGATGAAAAAAAATTTAGTAATCACAATTATAATTGGCCTCGCCTTGGTCGTAGCCATTGGCTTACCAGCTCTTAAAGCCAGAAATACCGTTATAGAAGCAACGATTAACCCGGAAGAAAAAATTGATCAAGCTTTAGCGGAAGGCAGGCCTATATTTATTGAGTTTTATGCGGATCGCTGCCCTTCCTGCGTTAAAATGAAACCCATTATTGAGGAATTACAAAAGGCCTACGGCACGGAAATTCAATTTATCTTAGCTGATACCGATAATGAGGGCTATAATTTGGCGGCGCAATTAAAAGTTATGTATATTCCCAGCTATGTTTTTGTTGATGCCGACGGGCAGCAGCGCGGTCAGATGCTTTCAGGGGTAATGTCCAAAAATCAATTGGAAAGCCTTTTAATAGAATTGTTATAGGGGCAGACAGCGGGGTTTATTTATAAGGTAAAGCTCATGTCAGCATGGGTTGACTATGTTTATTTTTGGAGGGAACAAACTTGATAGAAACCTTTACCCAGATGGCATCCCAAGCCCTCTCCGGCAACTTATTCTTTGCCATACCCATAATTTTCGCGGCAGGGGTTGTAACCAGTCTTAGCCCCTGTATTCTGTCCATGTTGCCGGTGATGGTAGGTTATGTAGGTGGTTACAGCAGCAGTTCCCGTTTAAAGGGCTTTTGGATGTCCCTAACGTTCGTAGTAGGGTTGGGGGTAACTTTTGCCATCCTAGGTATTCTTGCAGCTTCCTTAAACCAAATATTCGGAAGGGTCGGAAACTATTGGTACCTTATCATGGCCGTAGTGGCTATTTTAATGGGGTTAAATTTATTAGGAGTTTTCACTATCAATTTTCCGGGTTTAAAAACCATGCCTGTTAAGGGTAGGGGTCTTTTCGGCAGCTTTTTTATGGGTTTGTTTTTTGGGCTGGTGGCTTCGCCTTGTGCTACCCCGGTTTTAGCGGTCATTTTAACATACTTAGCTAGTCAAGGAGATCTGGTTTTGGGGGGTGTATCCCTTTTCTTTTATGGTTTGGGTCACGGCTTGCCCTTACTGGTGGCAGGCACCTTTACCGGGGTCATTAAAAACCTGGGTAGTTTTCAAAAATATAGCCAAATCATTACTAATATTAGTGCAATTATTCTTATTGCTTTAGGTGTTTATTTAATTTATTTGATTTTTTAAAATTTATTTGTGGTTTTCTCCGGTGATCTCTTTAATTAATTTTTCCAAAGCCTTTTTTTCAATTCTTGAAACATACGACCTGGAGATACCCAGTTTTTTTGCTATCTCCCTTTGGGTTTTGCGGAAGTTATTAAATAAACCATACCTCAAGATCACTACCTTTTTCTCCCTAGCGGTTAAAGAATTCAGCTTATTTAAAACCCTTTCTTGTTCGTACAAAGATTCAACTGTATCCGCCACAATATCTTGATCCGTTCCCAATACATCTATTAAACTAATTTCATTACCTTCCCTATCTATGCCAATAGGATCGTGAATTGATACCTCACCTTTACTTTTTTTTAAATATCTTAAGTGCATTAAAATTTCATTTTCAATGCAACGGGCGGCATAAGTAGCTAACCTTGTACCTTTGTCCGGCTTAAAGGTGTCAATTGCTTTGATCAATCCCAGGGTACCGATGGAAATCAGGTCCTCATTATCCTCACCTGTGCCTTCAAACTTTTTGGTAATGTGCACCACCAAGCGTAGATTGTGTTCTATTAATATATTACGGGCATCTGTATCTCCCTCTTGCAGATAGGTCAGGTATTTTGTTTCTTCCTCCTCTGAAAGAGGGTGGGGAAAGGCGTTATTTCCTATATAGGAAACCAGCATGGAGATGCCTTTTATAATTGATAAAGCCAATGCTCCCAAAAGGAGATAATTCAGCAACTTGTAAACCCCCTTTGTTTATTACTTTAATATATATGAGTGGAATCAAAACTATTGCTAGTACCAGTGAATTTTCGGCAAAAGGGTCTGTGCGGCTTTATTAAAAGCATCTCCTTTGCTATAATGCTTATGATGATGGAAAAGAAGGAGAACTGCCATGTTTAAAAGTCTTATGCCCGCCTACTATGTGGACCAGCTAAAGGATGTACCCTTGGCAAAATTAAGGGATAGGGGTATTAAAGGTTTAATCATTGATTTGGATAACACGATTACCCATTGGAACAGCAATAATCTTAATCAGGATATTTTTGCTTGGTTTAAGGAGTTAAAAAAGTTTGAGTTTAAGCCCTGTCTTGTTTCCAATAATAACCATGAAAGGGTTTCAAAAGTTGCGGAGCAGCTAAAGATACCCTTTGTGCCCAGTGCGGGCAAACCGTTTCGCAAGGCCTTTTTTAAAGGGATGGAAGTTTTAAATACTGAAGCTGCTGAAACTGCAGTCATCGGAGACCAAATTTTTACTGATGTTTTAGGCGGGAACAGATCAAGACTTTTAACAATCTTGGTAATGCCTCTTGATAGAAACGAATTTATAGGCACTCGTTTTATGAGACAATTAGAAAAGTTAGTTTTAAAAAAGGTTACAAAATACGAACACTCGAACTAGACTTAAGCTGCTACTAAGAAAGTTTGCGGCCTGTTTTTAGCGGCCAGTGGAAGAAAAAATTTTGAATCAGGCAGGAAATTAAGAGGCCCTCCCTAATAATAGTAAATAAAAGGAAATAATGGAGGGGAAATTATGAGGGAGAGGTTAAGCCCGCAGCAAGTTAGCAGAATTTTGCGAGTGGATATTAAAACAATTCGCAATTGGGAGAGAGAGTTTAGTAATTTTTTATGGAATGGAAACTTAGAGGCTAAGCCGGAAGGTTTTGATGAAAACCAGTTGGAGATTTTCAGTCAAATTAAAGAACTCTTGCACACAGAGCAATATACTACCAAGGGAGCCAAAAGACGCTTGGAACTGGATAGGACCTTAAGTTGTGCTATGGGAGTGGAACATAACTTAAAAACCACGGTTTTTCAAATGTTTTCTGCTATTATGGAGGAACTGCAGCAGGCAAAAGAGGAAAGCAAGAGGCTGGCAAATGAGGTCTACCATTTAACTGAATTAAAAAAGATAATAGAAATAAGGCTTTACGAGGAACAAAATAAAAATATTTTTGAATTTATTAAAACTAAGTTGCAGGGGAATCAGGAATCGGACAAAATGGGGACTGTTGACAAAAATCAATTATGTCAACCCGAGCGCTAGGGCGGATCTTTGGTAGCAAAAATATCTATTTTATCAAATTCCCCTCGGTTCGTGAAGCAGAATTAATAAAAGGTCGGGGGGTAAAACATGAAACTTTTGGGTGAAATCCTGATTGCCACTAATTTGTTGAAGGAAGAAGATTTGACAGAGGCCTTAAATGATCAACAAGCATCGGGGGAGAGGTTGGGTAAAATTTTGTTCAAAAAGGGTTTGTTGGCGGAAAAGGATTTAACTAAGGCCCTATCGGAGCAATTGAAAATACCTTTGGCGGATTTTGACAAGTTAAAGGGTGATAATCAGGCCCTCCAACATTTGCCTGCCGCTTTGGCAGTAAAATATCAAGCCTTTCCCCTTCATTATGGAAATCAGACGCTAGAAATTGCTTTGGCCGATCCATTAAATATTTTAGCTGTTGATGAAATTAGCGAAGCAACAGGTTTAAATGTCTTAACTGCCATAGCCGGCGAGCAAGAAATTGCGGCCTATATTGAAAAGTATTACGGCTTTCGAGAGTTGGAAACTGAGTTTACTTATAAAACCGCCGGAGAAAGAATACCGGCGGAAAAACCCTGGGAAATAGCTGAAAGCTCGGTAGATGAAAATCAGTTAATTCGTTTGGTGAATACTATTATCCGTCAAGGTGTCAGCTTGGGCGCCAGTGACATACATATTGAACCTTTAACTAATAGGGTAAGAATTAGGTATAGGGTGGATGGTATTTTAAGGGGGGTAATGGAACTGGGCTTGGAATATTTGCCCCCTTTAATTTCCAGGATTAAAATCATGGCCGGAATGGACATTACGGAAAAAAGATTGCCCCGGGATGGCAGAATGAGTTTAAAAATTAAGGATCGTTTTGTTAATCTGCGCCTTTCAATCTCGCCCACTGTACTAGGGGAGAAGTTAGTGGCAAGGATTTTGGAACAAGTGGAATCCTTAATAGCTTTAGAAAAACTAGGTTTTTCCCCTAAAAATTTGCAGCAATATAAACGGCTTTTAAAAAATACCGAAGGAATGATTTTAGTAGTGGGGCCTACCGGTAGCGGTAAGTCTGCAACCCTTTATTCCAGCTTGCATTATCTGAACTCTGCCGACTTAAATATTATGACTATAGAGGACCCTGTGGAGTATGTTTTAACGGGTGTTAATCAAATAAATGTGAGTTCTAAGCCGGAACTAAGTTTTGCTACCGGATTGCGTTCAATACTACGTCAGGACCCCGATGTGATTATGGTGGGGGAAATCAGGGATCAGGAGACAGCGGGGGTTGCTATCCGGGCGGCAATCACAGGCCATTTGGTCTTCAGTACCTTACATACTGCCGATGCTTCAAGTGCCATTACCCGTTTGTTGGACATGGGAAGTGAACCTTATTTAGTCGCCTCCGCTACAAAGGCGGTAGTGGCCCAGCGCCTAGTTAGAAGGATTTGTCCCCATTGTCAGGAAAGCTACGGCCCGGAGAAATTTTCCGAGGAAGCAATTTTTATTGCAGAAATGGGTTATCCCCTAGGACAGGCGGTGCGAGGTAAAGGCTGCAGTCATTGTGATTACACCGGTTATAAGGGGAGGATAGCTATCTCGGAAATATTGCCTGTAAATAACGATATCAGGCAAGGCATTTTGCAAAGAATGTCTAGAAGTGAGTTAAAGACTATTGCGCTGGCAAGTGGTATGCTTACTTTACAGGAAGACGGTATCGAAAAAGCCTTTAGGGGCTTAACCACGATCAAGGAAGTGATGAGAGTGGCTTACAGCAATGATCTTTGAAACTTGGCAGGTGGTACTAGTTGGCAATACTAATTTTTATCCTCGGATTGGTGATCGGTTCTTTTTTAAATGTTTGTATTTTTCGTATTCCTAAAAATAAAAATATTGTTTCCGGCACTTCCCATTGTCCCCATTGCCATACCGGCCTGGAACCTTTGGATTTAATTCCTGTTTTGAGTTTTTTATTGTTAAGGGGCAAATGCCGCTATTGTAATGAACTTATCCGACTTCGTTACCCCTTGGTGGAACTCTTGACCGGCTTTGTTTTTTTAATTGCCTTTTTAACTGTAGACTTTCGGTTTTTGTTAATTAAATATTTAATTATCTTAAGCCTTTTAATTGTGATTACGATGATTGATTTAGAGCTGCAGCTTATTCCGGATTCCCTGGTGATCAGCCTTTTGGGCTGGTCCATTCTATGGCAAATTTTCTTGCCCGAGCAAACTTGGTGGCAGGCGGTTTTGGGGGCTGTTATCGGCGGTGGTTTATTATTGGCAATAGCCATCTTAAGTAAAGGGGGTATGGGCGGTGGGGATATAAAACTCATGTTTGCGGCCGGTTTTTCTCTGGGTCAGTTGGGCACCCTATTGGCACTATTTATAGCCTTTGTAACAGGTGGCCTAGTCGGGGCCGTTTTGTTAGCGACAGGACGAAAAACTAAAAAAACTCCCATCCCCTTTGGCCCCTTTTTAGCCTTGGGCATAACCCTTTCTTCTTTATGGGGACACCAAATTATTGGTTTTTATTTAAATTTTTTAAAATAATTCTACGAAAAATGTCTAAAACCTTTCCCTTTATACCATAACATTAAATAGAGGATTTCAAACAACTAAAAGGGAGGAATAAAAATGATTTCTTACATCCAAAGACAACTGAAAAACAAAAAAGGTTTTACTTTGGTTGAACTAATGGTAGTAGTAGGTATTATAGGTGTCCTGGTAGCAATAGCTATCCCGGTCTACAATAACGCAACCGAAAAAGCAGCAAATGTCGCAAACGATGCCAATATCAGAACCATAAAAGGTGCAATCTCTCTATATGAAGCTACAGAAGGGACCCTTCCTGGAAAAGGTACCGATTTTTATGGTTTAGTACCAAAATATTTAATGGAGGAACCTAAAAACCCATATGGATCTGATGATGAAAGAGAGTATGTTATTACCAAGGATGGTGATAATTACAAAGTAACATTAGGCGAACCGGAAGCCTAGGCGAGGGAAAACAGGGGGACGGTTCCCTGTTTGACGAAATAACATAATGAGATGGCTCATTGTCTTTGGTAATTTTAAAAAGGTGCTATAACCGGTTGGTCCCTTCCAACCGGTTTTTTCTACTTTCTACCTTCTACCTTCTACTTTCTACTTTCTACCTTCTACTTTCTACCTGCTAAAAACCCACCAACCCCAAACCAAGATAAAGGCTACAAAAACCTCTATCCTCCTCTTAACTGGTTTTTAACCTTTCGCTTTCAGCCTTCAGCTTTTTCAACAATATCTTCCCCATTTCCTTATTTTATGCTATATTTGTAATAGAGAAAAAATTGTTTTAACTAGGGAGTGGAAAGATGTCTGATTTTGTGCCCAGTTTGGATTTTTTGCTACAACAGGCTACCCATCTGCAGGCCTCAGACCTACATGTTGCCGTAGGTATTCCTCCGATGATCCGGGTGCAAGGTAGGCTGATTGCCTTAGATTCGCCACCCTTTACTCCTCAAGGCATGGAAGAATTTTTATCCCCACTGTTAAATGATTTTCAGCAGTTTAATGAAAAATTAGAATTAGATGTATCCTATGCCTTACCCGGGGTTGCACGGTTTAGGGGCAATATCATGAGACAAAGGGGTAGTTTAGCGGCTGTTTTTAGGATTGTGCCTTTTAAAATTCCTGATATAGATCAATTAGGACTTCCTGCCCAAATTAAAGAATTGTGCTATTTGCCAAGGGGTTTAGTCTTGATCACCGGACCTACGGGCAGCGGTAAATCTACTACCTTAGCTGCAATGGTTGATTTAATTAACAGAGAAAGGCATGTAAACATCGTTACCATAGAAGATCCTATTGAATTTTTGCATAAACATCAAAAATCCATCGTCAAACAAAGAGAGGTAGGTATAGACACCCATTCCTTTGCACATGCTTTGCGCCATGTTCTTCGACACGACCCCGATGTGATTCTCATCGGAGAAATGAGGGATTTGGATAGTATCTCTATTGCATTAACGGCGGCAGAAACCGGTCACTTGGTATTTTCGACCTTACATACACAAACAGCCCCCTTAACTATCAGCCGCATTATTGATGTTTTTCAAGATCAGAGCAGAGAACAAGTGCGGCAGCAGTTATCCAACACTTTAAAGGCAGTGGTTTCCCAACAATTGTTACCCACTCAGGACGGGGCGGGCAGGGTTTTGGCGACGGAGATTTTACTGGATTCCCCTGCTGTTAGAAATTTAATCAGAGAGGGAAAAGAACATCAACTTTATAATACCATGCAAACGTCGAAAAGCAGCGGCATGCATACTATGGATCAAGCTTTAGCCGAACTTTACAGTTCGGGAAAAATTTCCGGAGAAACGGCGCTTGAACATTCCGTGGATAAGGTGGAACTCGATAGATTAATGCAAAGAGCTTCCTTTGCTTCTTCAAGCTATTGGGAATAATAATTAATAAATATTAATAATATTTGCAGGGAATGGACTCTTTCTGTCGAAATTTAAAGTTAAGAGAAAAATAGGACAGCACATAGGTATTGCTATGATTTAGATATCATGCAAGATATAAGAATTTTAGCAGTTAAAGGCAAAGTCATTGAAAGATGATGACTGCAAAGCTATGGGTCTAAAGTCCCGCCGTAGGGGCTAGGATCGCCAAGCTACCAGGCTAAATCAGCTTGGTTTTTTATTGCAAATTATCAATTAAAGGGGGTAAAAGATTGGCGGAGCCGAAAATGAAACTACCATTTAATTGGTCCCAGCCTGGTTTTTCAAAGGAAGAGGCGGGAAAGGGAAAACTTAGGTTGTATATTTTAATAGGAGTTTTATTAACCCTTATTTTAGTTGCTTTCGGTATTAGGTTTTTTTTGCAAGGCTCAACCCAAACACCTGTCATACCCGGTATTCCAGGTTTAACGGAGCAGCAACTGCAAGATGAACTTGCCCAAATTCTCCCTCAGCTAGAAAGGCAGGAAGGCGGGCAATTGACTCCCTCCCAAGATTATTTAGAGGCAGTTGTTGATCCTTTTAGTGCACCTATTGAGCTTTTAGGAGTGATTAAGGGTGAACAGGATTTGGCAATTATAAAAGCGCAACAAGTCAGTTATATTTTGGCG
Organism: Bacillota bacterium; assembly: GCA_041655595.1. Taxonomy (GTDB): domain Bacteria; phylum Bacillota; class DULZ01; order DULZ01; family DULZ01; genus JBBAFB01. The sequence continues at coordinate 40,112 of JBBAFB010000001.1, read as the reverse complement.
ATAGGCGATAAGATAGCTGACACATGGGAGTTAACAGAGATCAACAGGGATTATATTGTTCTAAATAATGAAACTAGGGAAATAACGATAGCGTTTGCTCCAAGAAAATAGCAAAACAGGTGGGTTGCAGAATGAAAAACAGTAAAAAGGTTTACATAATCTGTTTGGTTTTTATCGGCTTGCTGCTTCCGGCTTTTAGTACGGGCACAGTCGGTGTCAGTGCCCGGGAAGAGATCATTTCCTTGGATGTCAGAGAAGCGGATTTAAGAGACGTTTTATCCGCATTGGCTATTAAAACTAATACCAATATTGTTTTAATTGAAAAACCGGTCAAGGTAACTTTTTCGGTGGAGAATGTCAGTCCCATGGAGGCCCTGGATCTACTTCTTAAAAATGAGGGCCTAAGCTACATTAAAGATGGAAAAATATTGGTGGTGGGTAATGAACAAAAATTGCGGGATGTCGGTTTTACAACGGCTACCTTAACAAGATTTGATTTTATATATATTCGAGGAAATCAATTGCAAACCTTGATTAACACCTTGGGAATCCCTGTAAAAAGTTTTGTGCTGGAATCAAATCCGCGTTCTATTTGGGTTCAAGGCACTCCGGATGATTTAATTAAAATTAAGGAATTAATTGCAGCGGTGGATATCGTAGAAAATTTTTATTTAGATGATGGTGAAATAATTAACTTCGCTTTTAAAGAATTAAAAACCTATGTAGTTGAGCCAAGTCGCTTGGTGGAGCTGATTAAAGAAACAGGTATTCCTTTAAACAAATACGTAACCATTGGCAACAGGTTGTTGGTTTTTGATGAAGCCATCATTGAAAGCTGGAGTCAGCTTCAGCGAGTTGCAATGGAGCTTGATCGGTTGGAGGGGAGAAATAAGACCGTTTTTATTTACAGATTTGAGCATTTAGTGGCAAAAGATGCGGTTACCAGGATGGATTCCTTCGGTTACGACGGGTTAGAGTTGCTCGCCTTTAATTTTCCGGAATTAAGTAGGGAAATTATTGTAATTTGCCCTCCAGAGTTGGAACCGCAGATTTACATCAGCTTGAAGGCCATTGATGTTGCCAGAGAAAAAATTAAAGCTACCATAACTTCAGCCTCCGGTAGTTATGCTATGGAAAGGTTAAAAGCCTTAAGAACTATTTTAACGGAAATGTCTCCTGTTATTTCAACAAGTATGCATATCTCAGAAAACTTGTCTGGAGACTCGGCCAATCCCCACTATATTTTGTGGGCAGAGGAAACACCGGATCGGATTAAAATGTTGCAAGAGCTGGTGGCAAGTTTTGATAAAAAGAAGGACGAGGCAAAATGAGAACTTTCTCTTATGAAATACTGGACAACCAAGGCCGAATTTCTGTGGGCCAATTAAAGGCGGGGGATCTTAACCGAGCAATAACCCACTTAAAGGATATGGGCTATTTCATTATTGATATAAGGGAAAAAAGGACAACCATTGCAAGTTTGAGTTTTTTTAAAAAAGAAAAGAAGGTCACTTTAGGGGAAATCAGCCTTTTTAGTCGCCAATTAGCTTCTATGCTACAGGCAGGCATTCCCCTAACCCAATGTCTCTTTGCTTTGGAGGACCAAACGGTCAACCTTCGTTTTAAAAAAGTGGTTGAGGCAGTGGCAATTAATGTGGAGGCGGGAATGAGTTTTGGGGAGGCCCTGGAAGAACAATCCAAGATTTTTCCCAGCTTATTTACCGGAATGGTCAAGGCAGGAGAGTTGGGGGGGACATTGGATACTAGTTTAGTACATCTTTCCGAGCAATTACAAAAGGATAAAACTTTACGGGATAATATTCGTTCCGCTACCTTCTATCCCAGTATGATCGGCGGATTTGCCTTTTTAATGATCATCGCCATGCTTGTATTCATAGTACCTGTTTTTGTAAAGATGTTCCCGCCGGGAACGGAGCTGCCTTTACCTACTAAAATGGTTTTGGCTGCTTCAAATTCCTTAAGGGGAAGCTGGTATTTTTGGATTTTAATTGCAGGCGGTTTGTTTGGCGGTATAAAATATTTATCTGCATCCGTTGCCGGCACTCTTTGGCTGGACAAATTAAAATTCAGGTTGCCGGTTTTTGGATCTTTATTACAGAAAGCCAGTACCGCCAGATTTACCAGGACCCTTGCAACCTTATTAAATGGCGGAATTCCAATCCTACAGGCTTTGGATGTTTCAGGGAAGGCCACAGGCAACCAGCTTATAGTTAATGCCTTGGCAGCGGCCAAAGAAAAGATTGAAGAGGGGGCAGGCCTGGCCGAGCCTTTAAAAGAAAGCAATTTGTTTCCGCCGATGGTTGTGCAAATGGTTGCAGTTGGAGAGCAATCTGGTACTCTTTCGGAAATGTTGAATAAAGTTTCTGAGTTCTTTGAAGAAGAAGTTACCATCATTACCAAGGGCTTATCGGCGATGTTGGAACCGATGTTAATGGTTGGCATAGGGCTAGTCGTTGGATTAATGGTTATTTCTTTATATCTGCCTATTTTTAATGCCGTAGTGCAATCAGGAATCTAAAAAGGGGGATAAAAGTGGCTGCAATGGCTGATAGAAAAAACCAAAGATTAGAAGCCTTAGTTTTGCAGTACCATTATAATCCCCACGAGGGTTTGGTTAATGAGATTGTGGATGCGGCCACCGGCTTAGTCTACCACTATGCAAACAGGTATGTTAAAACTGCTTCCTGGCAGGATTTGACCCAAGCAGGATATGAGGGGGTTTTAAAAGCCTTAAAAAATTATGATCCAGCTAGGGGTGTCCTGTTTGCAACCTATGCAACTTATTATATTATTGGAGAAATACAAAGGGAACTGCAGTTGGAAGTCAGCTTTGATTTACCTCCGGGTCTGAATAAGTTGAAAACTCAAATTTTAGCTGTCACTGATAGTTTGCGGCAAACTTTGCAGAGGGAACCTAATTTAAGTGAGGTTGCCGAGGCTATGAATATTAAAGAAGAGGGTATCGTAGAGGCCATGTTAGCAGGTACTATTACCTTGGAAGAGGTTGATGTTTCACAAATAAAAAACTTATATCACGAAAGTTTTAAGTTGCCTATTGAAGATCAACTGCTTCTCAAGGAGGCAATCAGCAAATTGTCGGGTTTACAACAAAAAATCATTTATATGAATTTTTTTCAGGAGTTAACTCAAAATAAAATTGCTTCAGAAATCGGCACAAATCAAAGGCAAGTTTCGCGGTTGCTAAAAAGGGCCCTAGATCAATTAGCTGTTTATTTGCGAAGTTAAGATAAGAGGTGGGAGTATGAGGCGTGTTTTAAAGGGCAAAAGCGTTGTTGGTCTGGAATTTGACACGGAGGTTATTCGGGGAGTTGAATTATATAAGAGAAACAAACAATTGTCCCTTGCCTCATTTGCGGAGGTTACCCTTCCCCGGGGGGGGATGCGGGAGGGACTGATAACCAATCGGGACCTGGTGGTCCAGGGCTTAAAGGCTTTGTGGCAAAAAGGAGACTTCCGAAGCCGTAATGTTGTGATTGGCATCTCAAACCAAGATGTTTTGATTCGCTTTGCCAGCTTTCCCCATGTTCCTTTAAACCGGGTGGATTCCCTAGTGCGTTTTCAAGCGCAGGAACACCTGCCTGTACCGCTTGAATCCGTAGAATTGGATTACAGCATTATCGGTAGCAGGAAGGATGGCGAAAAGACCATGTTGGAACTAATTTTGGTTGCCGGTAACAAGGAGATGCTGCTGGACTTTTTATGGGTTTTAGAAAAAGCAAAATTAAACCCCCTTGAAATAGAGGTTCTTAACTTAACCTTGTTGAGATTGTTAAAAAAGATCGGAGAAAAAAGTGCAGTTGCTATTTTAAACATCGGCCTGGGTTTTGGTAATATGCTCGTAGCAGATAATTTACTCCCACGTTTGGCACGGACAATGCCCCTGTATTGGCAGGACGGGGTAAAGAAAGATTTTATTCACAGTGAAAAGATCGTTGAGGAATTGAACAGAAATATTAGATCCACTATAGGCTTTTACCAATCTAGTCGCGGTGTCAAGAACGTGGAAAAAATATTATTAAGCGGTATAGAGCCAATTGCTAAAAGTTTGTCAGATAAATTTAAGCAGGAAATCGGTTTAATGATTGATGTAGTTAGGCCGGCAGAAATGCTAAATTATGTTGGTGATTTAAAGGCTGTTTCCAGCGAATACAGTTTGGCTTCATGTTTGGCTTGCAGGGGATGGGAGTGATAAAAATTGATATCAATTAGTTTGCTTCCAAGGGAGTACCGATTACGCACAGCCTTTAAACGGTGGCAAAGGATTCTTCTTTTATCAGGCGCGGTAATTTTAGTTGCTTTTTTGCTGATTTATGGTTTTCTTCTATTAAACAACAGCATTTTACAAAACCAATTGGAGGGCTCCCTAGCCTATCGGCAAACCTTAAATGAACAGATAAAATTATTGGCACCCTATGAAAACATTTATGGGCAGGTTGAAAAAAAGAGTGGAATTTTAGTAGCAGCGAAGGAAGGCGAAATGAATTGGTTTGAGTTTTTGGCCGAGTTTGGACGACTAACACCTCAAGAAATTACGCTTACCGATTTAAATGCCAACAGTTCCCAAAAGGACCGAGTCGGCGAAGTTAGAATCAGGGGTAGGGCAAATAATAAAAATACGGTCGCCGGCTACTTAACTGGTTTAGAGCAACTACCGGGGGTCTCCGATTTACGCTGTCGTTATCTTTCCACTGACAGTGTAAACATGGAAACCCAATTTGAAATCAACTTAGTGTTTTCTAAAAGAAATTAGGATTTGACTTAGGGGTGTAACAGATGGATTTTGAAAGTATAAAGAGACAAAATATAGTCATTTTGTTGGTAATTGTTACCCTAGTTGTCCTGTCATTATTTAAATTTTATCAGCAATTTCGGTACCTTGATGAATTGAGAACCGATATCGTACTTACGGAGCAAGAAATATCAATTTTGGAAGGAAGGGTGACTCGTTTATTGTTTTTGAAGGAACGGGTGCCGGATTTAATTGATCGGTCTGATATTTTAACAAAACTTCTGCCCGAAAATCTTTCTGAACAAGATTTAATCATCGCTGTTCAAGATTCTGCTTTGGGAACGGGGGGCCGAGTATCTGAAATTCGTTTTTTTGACACCTTGAAAGGCTCTAATTATTATCAGTTGCCCCTAAGGGTGGTTTTTGAAGGGGACTATTTAGGTTTGTTAAAATTTATTCGTAATCTCTATGACCAGCCCCATTTAACGACCTTACAAAGTATCTCCATCACTAACCAAAAATTAGCTGAGGGGGAGGGCATAATAAAAGCGGATTTAAATGCAACTGCTTATTATATTGATTAGGGGGGGTGTACTGCTCATTGAAGGATAAGCTACAGCACAATTATACCGGACGCTTTTTAGTTGAGACCGGTGAAATTACAATGGCCCAACTGGAGGCTGCCTTAATTAAGCAAGAGCAAAGTAAGGGAAAAGACTTGTTTTTAGGACAAGTGCTGGTTGAAATGGGCTTTACTACGGAAGCATCGGTGGCAAGGGCGATAGCTGCTCAGTCGGGAGTGCCTTTTCTTACCTTAGAAAGTTTTCCTGTCGATAAAAAAGCTGTTAGTATTTTGGACCCCGCTGTAATAAAGCGTTATCAAGCGCTACCCGTTGCCTTCGAGGACGGGGCTTTAGTGGTAGCAATGAACCAGCCACGAAATTTAATTGCCTTGGAGGATCTGAGGCTTTTATCGGGTATGGAAATTAAACCCGTCTTGGTAACTGACACAGAACTGATGTTATTCATAGAACAATACATCCGGCCACAATTGGAAATTGAAGATATTCCGGATGAGGAACTTGATAATGATTTAATTTCTTTTGCCGAAATGGGGGATAAACCCGCCGTAAAGCTAGCCAATATGATAATCGGGCAAGGAATCACAGATAGGGCCAGTGATATTCATATAGAGCCCTTGGAGAGAGGTCTTAGGGTTCGTTTTCGGATAGATGGCGTACTTCATGAAGTGATGACTCCTCCCAGGCATCTTTTGCCAGCCTTGATTTCTAGAATTAAAGTTATGGCTAATATGGATATTGCGGAAAGAAGAATTCCCCAAGATGGCCGTGCCACCTTAAAGGTTGATGGTAATGTGGTAGATATACGTGTGGCCTCTTTGCCCACCGCTTACGGAGAAAAATTGACCTTGCGCATTTTGGATCGCGGTGCTAAACAGCTCAGCATTATGGATCTGGGTTTTTCGGGTGATGATTATACAAAGTTGGAAAATGTCATCAAGCTACCCTATGGAATGATTCTGGCAACAGGGCCCACGGGTAGCGGCAAAAGCACTACCCTATATGCTATTCTAAATACTTTGAATCAAAAAGACAAGCATATTATCACCATTGAGGACCCGGTTGAAAGAAGGCTGGATGGAGTTAATCAAATGCAGGTTAATATCCAGGCCGGCTTGACTTTTCCGACGGGCTTACGTTCAATTTTAAGAAATGATCCGGATATAGTAATGGTAGGTGAAATTAGAGACCAGGAAACAGCAAGGATAGCAATTGAATCCTCCTTAACAGGCCATTTGGTTTTATCGAGCCTACACACCAATGATTCCGCGGGGGCCATTACCAGACTTAATGACATGGGCATCGAACCATTTCTGACCGCTTCTTCCCTAGCCTGTGTCATTGCCCAAAGATTAGTCCGAATTCTTTGCCCCCATTGTAAGGAGCCTTATACCATAACTCACGGAGACTTGCTGAAAACTGTACCTGATTTCCCCGTAGAGGAAGGGGAGAAACAAACCCGGCTCTACAGATCCGAAGGCTGTATTCAATGCGGTTATACCGGTTACCAAGGAAGGCTCGGGGTTTTTGAAATATTAGTAGTCTCCGACAGGGTTGCTCAAATGGCTATAGAAAGGCGTTCCGCCGGGGAGATCAAAAAAGTTGCAGTAGAAGAAGGAATGGTTACCTTCAGGCAACAAGGGCTTTTGGCGGTTTCTAAAGGTTTAGTTTCACTGGATGAGTTGCTAAGAGTAATCGTTTAATTATCCTGGAAATAAAATTTAGCTTTCGTTAAGGGGTGGGCCTTAGTGAAATGTTTTAAAGCTGATAGTTTAGGACTCACTTTGATAGAATTGCTGATTGCTTTAGCCATAATTGTCATGATTGCAGTCGCCTTTTTCCCTTTATTCACCCTGGCGGCAAGAACTAATCAAAAATCTGAGGAAACCTTGGATGCTACCTACCTTGGAAAGGATGTCATGGAGTTTGCTTATGGTATAAGCAGGGAAATAAATTTTGAAGGTTTAGAGGGTGAATTAATAAAAGAAGGTTATGAGAAGCTAGGGCCAAATATCTTCGGTCGCGAATATGGGGATCACAAATTTCTTGAACTCAGTTTTGCAGAAGTTGGGGATAACAATCTAATCAGAGTAATAGCAAAAATTTATGAGGACAGCAGTAAGAGCAAACTGGATGTACAATACGAGGCCTTGTATTCCTGGAAGGGAAGGGGCATTTTAAATGAAGACCGCTAGAGGTTTTGCTTTAGTAGAGTTACTGGTTGTTTTAGCAATATTAGGGGTAGTGCTGGCAGTTATCTTTACCCCTATTTCTAATTCCTTTAAATATTTTGGTTTTCAAAGTGAAAAAACAAATATTATTATAGATGCCAGAACTGCGATGGACTATTTAACAAGGGAAATAAGAAAGGCAGATATTGTTAATACAGAAGGGAACACCCTTATCTTGGATGATATTGTTTATAGATCGGAAGAAGGAAAATTATTAAAAGGAAATGAGATAGCTGTTGAAGGCAATTATCAATTATTTGTTGAAGCAGTAACAAGTAGGGATATTAAAGTAGAAATCTTGGTTAAGGATGGAAACGGTGAAGAATATAGACTCGCATCAGTTTTAAAGATTCGTTAGGAGGTGGTGTTGTGGTGAAAAAAATACTAAAAAACCAAACAGGTTTTGCATTAGTCGCAACATTGCTGGGCCTTGCTTTGGTCTCCATTTTAGGTATTGCCATCATTAACGCCACAAGTTCAAATTTAAAACAAACTAAACTGGACAGCCAAAGCCAAAGTACCTACTATATAGCGGAATCCGGAATCCATTATGCAGTGGATGAAATTTACAAGGTAATTACCGAGGATAGTAATCATGTAGATGCAGATCTGTTTTTCCATCGTGTGGAAAACATTTTTCAGGATGGAACCCTTATCTGCGAAGATTTTGGACTGTATAATAAAGAAGAACCCCTGGCAATTATTACACTAGCTCAAGTTGGTGACTCTAGTGGAGATACTAGGGATTACGCAATCGAATCCACCGGTAAAATTGGCAATAGTACTAGAAAAGTGGGCGCTGTTATCACTATAAACAGGGGTGGCGAGACTAATGGGGATGATATGGATGATATATTTCTTTACATGGAAAACCCGGCAGTAAGTTTTGCAGGAAATGCAATTAACGGAGAAAATGGGACTATTGTATTCGGAGGCTTAGATTCAGGTAGATTCAATCAAGGGGCTGCAATTAATGTAACAAAAATATATATTGATGGTTCCGTTAACATGGGAGGTGGTTCTACTTCTTTAGGTAGCAAAAGCCATCCGGGATACATTTATGTTAATGGTGATCTGAGTTTTACAGGTGGAGATAGAGAGGTTTACGGTGATGTGATAATAAATGGTGATCTCGAAGTGACGGGCCCCAAATTTAATGGAGATGTGTATGTTAAAGGCAATGTCCATTTTGGCAACTACTATACAATTAACAAAAATGTTTATTACTTAGGTAATGCTAGTGGTAATATAAGTAGTAAAGCCCAAAAATTAGATGATGAAAATCGTTACCCCGATTTTATAGTGCCCACAATTAATCTCGCTTTAAATGACAAGTTTGACTGGAGTGACTACTACCATGCGGCAAGCAGTTCAGATACCCCGCCGCTTTCTAATGTTGTGAGAATTTTAGCTGAAGGCGATTACACGTGGAGTTTTCCGGGTAATAATTCCCCTAAGGAAGTTATAATAATTAGTAAAAGTGGCGACATTAGGGTAGATCCGTCCTGGGGAAACTTATCCATGAAGGGTTTGTTGATTGCACTGGAAGGTAGAGTGACCTTAGGACATTTTAACGAATTCAGTGGCGTAGTAATAGCAAAGGATGGGTTTCAATACTTGGGAGGCGGTACAAAATTAAACATACTGCATATTAGAGACTTTTTTCCGGATTGGGATGAAAATAAACCAAGGCCTCTCAAAATTGCTTCCACATCGGGTTCGGCACCGGGAAATGAGGAAAACGGAAATAAAAAAGTATTAGAATTTAAATCACCAATCCGCGAAAAATCAATTAAATAAATGTCCAATGTTAATTTGTTGACTTACAGATGTAAATAAATGATATTTTTTATGGAAAAATTGCAGGAATGGGTCACAGGAAGGTAGAATTTATTATGTGAGAATATTTTAAATACATTAACTTATTAATTAAAGAGTGAGGATTAAAGTGGCAGAATTCCAATATAAGGCCAGAGATATGGAAGGTAGGCTGGTTAAGGGAAGCCTTTATGTTTCCGACCAGAAAGACGCGGAAAATATCCTAAAAAAGAAAAGACTATTCATTCTAGAGTTAAATAAACGAAGTTTAAATAAGCATCTTCAACCGGGCTTTTCTAAATTAAAAGTAGGTAGCAAAGATTTATCCGCCTTTTCTTACCAGGTTTCAGCGATGCTGAAGGCCGGTCTGCCTTTATTGAAAATTTTAGAAATTAGCGCAGCTAAAACCACACCAAGATTTAAATCTGCCATCCGGGATGCAATGGAGGATTTAAAAAAAGGAGAGAACTTGGCAAATTCTATGAGGAAACATAATCATGTTTTCCCGCCCCTCATGACCGGTATGGTAGAGGCAGGCGAAACAGGGGGTATTTTGGAAGAAGTTTTTGATTGGTTGTCTTCACATTATGATAAAGAAGCACAATTACAGCAAAAGATTGCCGCCGCTTTAGCTTACCCTTTTTTACTTTTTATGTTAACCATCGGTGCCTTGGTTTTTTTACTTTCCTATGTGGTACCTAGCTTTTCCATTATGCTGGAAGGGATGGGGGCATCCCTTCCTATGTTAACTGCAAAAATTCTTAGCCTGAGTTATTTTTTGGCACAATGGGGCTTTTATTTAGTCCTGTTTTTTTTATTGTTGCTGCTAAGTCTTTTTAGTTATTTTCAAACCGAAAAGGGAAGATTGTTTTGGGATGCATTCTGTTTAAAGATGCCTTTGGTAGGCAGTTTGCTTGTTAAGATAATGAGTTCCCGCTTTTGTCATGTCTTGGGTACTTTACTGGATAAAGGGGTGCCTATTTTAACGGCTCTGGAAGTTACAAAAGGGACCCTAAATAATGCTTTACTTAGCCGTGGTTTATCAGATGCCGGTGCAAGCCTTGAAGAAGGATTGCAACTGGCTGAGCCTTTGGCAAAAGTAGCAATTTTCCCTGAACTATTAATAAAAATGATTGAGGTGGGGGAAGCAACGGGGCAGGTTTCCCAGTTTTTACTTAAACTAAAAGATTACTATGACAAAGAAGTTACGACAGCCTTGGACAGAGTTACAAAACTAATAGAGCCGATTTTGATTTTGATAATGGGCGGCCTGATTGGGGTTGTTGTGCTTGCCTTAATGCTGCCTTTGTTTAATATGCTAGCAATATTTTAAAAACTCTTTTAATGGAGCAGACATGAACAAAAAGAACTACGGTTTTACTCTAATTGAACTAGTTTTGGTAATGGCAATTATCTTTACCCTATTTGCCGTTTCGTTTCCCAATTTTTTAAAAATTCTTGCCGGTTATCAATTGAGAGGTGCCGCCAACCAACTTGTTGCTGATATGCGCTGGGTTAGGCAAGAATCTATTTATGGGAGCGCGGGAGTAATTAAAATAAATTTTGCAAAAAACAATACTTATTACGCCATCGAGGAGGGTACAAAAAGGAGAGTCAAGAGGGATCTACCTAAAGGTATTACTTTCTTACAAGTGCCTTTAACTAATTCCCAACTGACATTTAGTTTAATAGGTGCACCGAGCCAAGCGGGTACCATCATCTTAAAAAACTCCTATAATGATTTTTGCTATATCTATCTTATGCCCTCCACGGGTAGAATTAGAATGGCGTTTGAGGACCAGGAAGAGGAATGATTATGGTTACAAGACAAAGCCTGAAAGAGCAAAGTGGTTTAGTTTTAATCGAAATTGTGCTTAGCCTGTTGCTGATTTCCCTTGTGCTAATGCCTTTAACTTCTTTATTTATTGGTTCTAATAAAATTTTCAGTAATTCCCGGGAAATGACAAAAGCTATTTTTTTGGCCCAGGAAATTTTGGAGGAAAGCCTTGGTCGAGATCTCCAATACCTGTCCGAAAATCGGGATTTTCAAAATCACCCCGTTTTTACGGATTATAAATATCGGGTGGACATTGCCCCCTATCAAGGTAATAATTTGTTTAAAATCACTGTTACTCTTCAGGAAATTACTAACTCGCGAGTTAGTTGTACTCTAAGTACTATAAGGACAATGGAAAAAGATGATTACTGAGCAAAAGGGTTTTACTTTACTCGAAGTTGTGCTTGCTTCTTCCTTGTTCCTGCTTCTCTTGTTTGCATTGTATGGTGCCTTGGATTTAAGTTTAAAATCTTATAGCCGATTAGAGCAAAACGTGGATCGGCAGCAAAACTTAAGGATTGCTTTGGAAGCCATCTCTCAAGACTTAAGAAAAAGTCACGGCCTGTTAGCAAAGGCTTCCGCTGTTAGGATAGACCAAGACAATCTGCTTTTAGAAAGTAGGGAAGGAGATGTCATTTGGTACTATTTAAATGGCAACACCCTACGCTGGTCAATAATGTTAAAAGGGACAAAAGTTTTTTATGCCCATAATCCGGTAGCTAGCGGAATCCGGGAAATGAAATTTTTTTATAATGCTGTGCCCTTCGAAAACAGCGATTTGGTAACTATATTTTTAAAGGGTTTAAATGAGGCCGAGGGTTTGTGGGAATACCAAACATCAATACAACTTAAGTTGAAATAAGGGTTGATCAGGATGGGGTAAAGAAAAAATTAACGGAGCAGGAAGGCTTTTTTTTCTTTCAGACAATCTTGTTTTTTGCAGTTGTTCTGACTCTTGGAATTTTTAGCTTTGAATTAGCCTTTACCGAAAGCAAAATTGCTCAAAATCAAGCAAAAGCGGTGCAGGCACTCTATGTAGCTGAGGCGGGGATTCAAATAGCTGTAAACCAATTAAAGGCTAATCCGGCTTGGGAGGGCAGCTATAAGAATATAGACTTCGAGCCGGGTAAAATAAAAGTAATAACTGTAACTAACAAAGGAAATAACCCCCAGGTCAGAATTGAATCTCAAGGGGAGGTGGATGGAATAAACAGAAGGATCAGAGTGGATCTAAAGAAGGAAAGACAACCTTTTAATAATGCAGTGACGGTGGATTTCTTGCATTTAAAATCGTATACAAGTTTAAATATTAAAGGAGGCCTTATAGTTTCAGACAATCTGATTTTCCCGCCTTCAAGCTCTTTGGAAGGGCGAGTGGAGGTTGATGGCCAAGTCATCTTAAACGATGCGGTTTTTGGCGGCTCTTTGTCGGCCTCTGAATCGATAGTAGTTAATGGGGACACTATAATTAATGGTCTCTTAGTCGCTGCAAAGGAGATCATTTGCAAAGGTGTTTGGCAGAAAAGTGAAAACTGTTTTCCATATTACCAGGGAATAAATGGCAACAAAGTGCCTGCTTTAGATTTTGACTGGTACCTAAACAATAAGCACGAGGTATTAACCGAGACAACTGTTGATGTAAGCAAATTAAATTCCGGCATATATTTTTCCGCAGGGGATTTAGTTGTAACGGCAGATAGTATCACTGAGAGTTATAATGGTAAAATCGCTATAGTTTCCGAGGGAGCTATTACCCTAATCGAGAATTTAACTCCGCAGGATTCTCGTGAAGATGCTTTGCTGATAATAGCTAAAAATATTCTTGTTGATTCTCAGGTAAACAGACTGTGGGCGGGGTTAATTGCCAAAAAAAGTTTTACGGTACAGGAAGGTGGTAGGGGTTTGGATCTTTTTGGTGGGCTGCAAGCCGGCTCGGTTGACTTGCCTGCAGGAACATTTAACTTTCAATTTCATACCTTGCCGGGGGAAAATCTTGTGAAACTCCCTCAGCTTACATTTAAACTAGTGGATTGGTTAGAAATTGTGGTTTTGTGATAAGGGGGTGGGTTTTTGCTTTCGCTAAAAACTAAACTGGGCAGATATCCCATAGGCTTGACCTGGGAAAACGAGGAATTATTAGTAGCTGAAATTCAAAAGAAGCAAGGGGGGCCGAGCTGCAAAACTTTAAAAATTCCTATCCCACAGGTGTTTAATATTGAGGGTCAACTAGAAAACAAAACACTGCTGGTTGATAGCTTGGTAAAAATAAAAATGGAAAGAGGGTGGAAAAGACGAAAAACGGTAATAGCTTTTCCAAGCAAACAGGTTTCTCTGCGTTTTTTCAAATTGCCCGGGATGCCCTTAAAGGATCTCCGTCAGGCAGTAGCTTGGGAGGCTAAACAAAAATATGGTTTGGATAAAAATGAATACAGCTTGGATTTCTCGATTTTGACTAATACTGCAGTCGGAAGGAATGATACCCGGGAAATAGTTTTAGCTGCTGTTTTAAAAAAGAGTGTTACTGATTTACACGAAGTTTTTATGGCGGCGGGACTAGCTTTGGAGGCAATTGATGTGGCTTCATTTGCCTTTAGTAGATCCCTAGCAGGAAATTTGCCAAGTGATACTTTTTCGGGAAATGACCTGGTTTTATTTCTAGAGTTAAATATTGATTATACCCAGTTGATTTTTCATTTACGGGGTCATGTTATTTTTGCTAGGGTAATCACTCAAAATTACCTTAATCGCTCATTGACTCCGGGTAAATTGGCTACTGAAATTCAGATAACCGTTGGGTATTTAAAAACCATAGTACAAGAAATTGTTCTAAAGGAAATTGTGGTTGGCGGGCTTGGTATGGACTGGGGAGGGCTTTGTTCACTGCAAGATGAGCTGGGGATTGCAGTTAAAAAAGGAGTGCCGGGTTTTGGTTACTTGGCGGAACCCTTCCCTGAACCATCATTTGCCATAGCACTGGGTCTCGCCTTAAGGGGGTTTGCGGGAGATGTCCATTAATTTGTTGCCTAAAGAGTTGAAAAGTAGTAACAAGCTTTTCTTTAACATACCAACTTATATCAGGGTGGTCATTTTTTATGGAATTTTTTTTATGGTTTCCAATGGTTTACTATGGCTCATGGTGAGTCGCCTAGAGCAGGAAGTCATGGAAAAACAGCTGATGAATGATAAATTTGTCAATATTGAAATTGATTTGGAGGGTTTACACGAACAACAAAAAAGAAACGAAAACCAGCTGACCGCCCTGAAAAACATTTTACAAAGCCCTTCCAATACATATGAGTCCTTAAAAGTTATTGAAACTATTCTACCTCAAGGCTTGGATTTAATCGAAATTGCGTTCAAAAATACCAATAACGTGTTTGTTCTAGGTAAAGCCGTATCCCTTGGTCTTTTAGAAGGGTTTCTAATTGATTTAGAGCGGCATCGGTATTTTGAGGAGGTAACCTTATCTGAATTGAAAAATGACCCAGACACCGGCTTAAGTAGCTTTAAAATTAAGCTGCTTACAAAGGTGGAAAACCGGGTGAGCCCAAATGACTAATCTATCCATAAGGGAAAGGAAGCTCATTTATCTGCTATTATTAACAGTCGGTTTCGTTTTTTGGTCTAGACTCTTTTTTGGTATTTTACTACCTGAATATAAGCTTTTAGCAAACTGTTTAAAAGAAAGCCCTACAACCGGTATAGAAATAAAGGAGTTGGAAAATGTAAAGCAACTGGAGGTGCAAAATTTAAAAGCCGGTGAACAAGAGCTATTAAATATCAAAAAACAGTTTCCGCAAACGGTAAGTTTGCTATTAGCGAATTTAGGCCAGCAGGCTATTGGAAGAGTGGACATCCTTAAGGCGGAGCGCCTGATGATTATGGATGAGGATTTTTATCAAATTGCACTGATTGAAATGAAAATAAGGGGGACAATAGGATCGCTGTTGGAATATTTAAAAGATACGGAAGCAAGGGCGGGAGTCCAAATCCAGGAGTGTAGTTTTAATTTTTCGCCAGGCAACCCGGATTTGGTTGAGGGGGAACTTTTGTTGCAACAGGTCTTTATTTCAAACGATGTCAACACCGTTTTGCAGGAGCCGTCAACTTTGTATTCCCCCTTTTTACCGAATACTTTACCGCGTGCAGGTTTGAATCTTGAAGAAACAATTATTTTTAGTGAAGAACAAGGAAGGGAAAGTGAAACAAAAAAGCTCAGCGAACCGGAGGGTTCACAGTTGCCTTCATACAACTTTCCAATTCTTTAAGGAGGCTTCGTAAATGCGCAAAATGTCTTTAATTAGTATATTAACAATCCTTCTGCTTATCGGCACGGCGGTTACCGCCAAAGAGGTCTATAGACGGGAAAATGTTGTGGCCATCTATCAGGATTTTAAAATAATCATCAATGGCAAGCTTCTTTCCTCCGCAGTAGAGCCTTTTCAATTGGAAAATGGTTCTGTAATGGTGCCGGTTCGAGCTATGTCAGAGGCACTGGGTTACGATGTGGAGTGGGACCCTTCAACAAAGACTGTGTATTTAAGGGGTGATTCAAGATTCGATGAAGGAGCTGCCTACAACCCCAGCTACTTGGAAGATTTGCCCGTTTTAAGAAATGTGGGCCCCTTTTATAATCTGCAAAGCAGAAAGATTATCATTGCAGGCAGGCAATTTGAAAGAGGTTTAATAGTGGAATTAGCTCCCGGGGAAAGGGATATTGAAAATGAAGGGGTGAAAGTAGCTGAAGCTGTAGTTGATTTAAAAGGCGAGTTTACCCGGCTGGAGGGTTACCTGGGTGTTGACGATGAAACTAGAAACAGCAGGGCCGGCTACAGCTTAACTATCTTGGCAGACGGGTTGCCAATTTATGAAGCAAAGGAGGTTAAGCCTTCGGAATACCCCTTTAATTTTAGTCTAAACGTGGCTAAAACTAATAGGTTAACCATCCGAATCAAATGGTTAGAGGGAGACATCGGTGATGATGATAGGTTGGTGGCCGCTTTAGCTAATTGGGTTTGTTATTAAGGGTTTAATTCAAGCTAGCTTGATAAATAAGTATATCCGGCTAAAATTTGAAGGAAGCTGACTATTGGTAGGGAATATATAAATATAAGCTGCTTATACTAGAAGTTAAGATAATGAGGTGATAGATTGTGTTAACCAAAGAAGTAATTGAAGATATTTTGGCAAAGGCAAAAGCCTTGGGAGGGGATTTTGCGGAGGTTTTTATTGAGAGAAAAACAAATAATGGAATAGCATGCGAAGCGGATAGGATTGAAAGGGTTGTTACCGGCATTGAAGTTGGGGCGGGAATAAGGGTGCTAGTTGGGGAAAACACTTCTTACGGATATACAAATGATTTGTCCGCTGATAATTTACTTAAAATAGCAGAGACTGTAGCAAAAGCAGCTACCGGCGACAATACGCCGGCCGGTATCGAATTGATTAAAGCGAAAGTACAACCCAATTCAGATATAAAAATTATGCCTGGAGAAGTTGAGATTGACGAAAAGGTTTCTTTAGTGACCAGGGCAAACAATGCCGCCAGAAAAATGGATGATAGAATTAAGCAAGTTACAGTGGTTTATGGGGATGTTGTTCAGGAGGTAGTGATTGCTAATAGTGATGGACTTTGGATTGAAGATCAGAGGATACGCACACGTTTTATGGTAAATGTGGTAGCTGCCCAAGGGGATATCATACAAACCGGTTATGAGGCTATCGGAGGCCATGTGGGTTTGGAGCTGTTTGAGGAAACGGAGCCTGAGGGGGTTGCTAGAAAGGCGGTCAAGCGTGCTTTATTGATGCTGGAGGCCAAGCCTGCCCCGGCAGGGAAAATGACTGTAGTAATGGATGGTGAAGCAGGAGGCACGATGATTCATGAGGCTTGCGGACACGGCCTGGAAGCGGATTTGGTGCAAAAGCAATTATCCGTTTATGCTGGAAAAATTGGAGAAAAGGTTGCCTCGGAGTTAGTGACTGTTATTGATGATGCAACCATTCCCGGAAAATACGGTTCTTTTGGAGTTGACGATGAAGGGACTCAAGGGCAAAAAACAATTTTAATAGAAAATGGTATTCTTAAAAATTATATGTATGATTATCTTGCTGCCAAGAAGGAAAACAAAATTTCTACGGGCAACGGCAGACGAGAGTCATACCAGGACCACCCTATTCCACGTATGACCAATACTTTTATAGCCGCAGGCAAAACCGACCCACGGGAAATTATAAAATCCGTTGCAAAAGGGTTTTATGTTAAAGCTATGGGAGGAGGTCAGGTTAACACTACCAACGGGGATTTTGTGTTTGATGTGAAGGAAGGCTATTTAATTGAAAATGGAAAGATAACAATTCCCGTCAGAGGTGCGACACTAACTGGAAACGGACCGGAGGTCTTGCAAAAAATTGATATGGTAGGTAATGATCTGGGCTTTGCCATCGGCACTTGTGGTAAAGATGGGCAGGGTGTTCCGGTATCGGATGCTCAGCCGACAATCCGGATACCAAATTTAACTGTTGGCGGTTTGTTATAGTGAGGAGGTTTTAAGATGACTGATAATTTAAGTTTAGCGAGGGAATTGGTGGCGAAAGGGCTGAACACGGGAGCTGAGCAAATAGAGGTTTATGTGACTAAAGGTCAGGAGTTAACTGTCAAGGTTGCAAACGGACAGGTGGAAACCTTGAAAAATGCAGAGGAGCAGGGTGTAGGCATCAGGGTTTTTGTTGCTAATCGCTTGGGTTATGCCTACTCATCGGATCTTTCTTCTACTGCTTTGGAAACAGCTCTGACAAAGGCAATTTTTAATGCAAAAAAAACTGCTGAAGACAGCTTTAACATTCTTCCTAGGTTAAGTGATGTTTACCCGGAGCTTGACCTTTATGATCCGGAAATAGCAAAGGTTTCCGTTGAAGAAAAAATTAAAATGGCCTTACTTATGGAGGACTCCGCCCGGGGCTACGACCCCAGAGTTAAAATTATTGAAAGCTGTACATATCAAGATGTTCACTATCAAATTGCAATCGTAAACTCAAAAGGTATTGAAAAGACAAATGAAGGTTCCTATTGCGGAATGTATGCCTTTGTGGTCGCAGAAGAAGGTAGTGAAGCGCAAACCGGTTTTGATTTGCAGTTTGAGTTAAAAATCAAGGATTTGAATCCCGTTAAAATCGGTAAAGAAGCAGCTAATAAGGCGGTTCGCTCCCTAGGGGCGAAGCATGTGGAAACCCAAAAGGCTACTGTTGTACTGGATCCCTATGTAGCAACTAATTTTTTGGGTGTTTTGGCTTCAGCTTTTTCCGCGGAAAATGTCCAAAAGGGAAAATCATTTTTTGCCGGTAAAATGAATACGATAGTTTGTTCTCCCTTGGTAGAAATTATTGATGACGGAGCCTTAGTGGGAAAAGTTGTATCCTCTCCCTTTGATGGTGAGGGTGTGGCAATGCAGCGTACAATCCTGGTTAAGGAGGGGATTCTAACCGGCCTTTTGCACAATAGCTACACCGCCAATAAGGGCGGCACTGCTTCCACCGGAAATGCCATCAGAAGTTATAAAGGAACTCCTGAGGTAGGTGCAACAAATCTTTATATTGAGGCAGGGCAGGTCAGCAAGGAGGTTTTATTAAGCGAGGTTCGGCAAGGTTTTTATATTACAGAGGTGATGGGTATGCATACTGCTAATCCCATTTCCGGAGATTTCTCTGTCGGTGCAAGCGGTTTGTTGATCGAAAATGGGAAACTAACAAAAGCTTTCAGGGGAGCTGCTATTGCCGGTAATTTAATTGGTCTTCTTAAGCAAGTAGATTGTGTAGCGGATGATTTAACTTTTTTCATCGGTAGTGGATCTCCTACTATTAGAATAGCGAACATGACAATTAGCGGCAGTTGACTAAAAGAAAAACTATTCAAGCTCGGTAACTTATGTTAAAATGCAGACAGAAAGATAATGGGGATGTGAAAATGAAGCTACTATTTTTAAATGGCCCTAATCTGAACCTTTTGGGAAGGAGAGAACCGGCTATTTACGGTTCAATTTCTCTGGATGAGATCAATGATTCCCTCCGGGGTTTAGGTAAAGAATACCAGGTGGAAATTGAGTTTTTTCAATCTAACCACGAGGGTGTCTTGATTGATGTCCTGCAGCGGACGGAGTCAGAACAAAAAATTGATTTCATCATTTTTAACCCCGGAGCCTACGGTCATTATAGCTATGCCCTAAGGGATGCAGTTGCGGCTATCTCTATTCCCGTGATTGAGGTTCACTTGTCAAATATTTATCAAAGAGAGAATTTTCGACATAAATCCGTAATTGCGGAGGTTGCCGGGGGACAGATTACAGGTTTTGGAGAAGTTAGTTATATTACTGCCTTTTTTGCGGCTTTGTATCTCCACAAGACAAAAAATAATTAGGGTTAGGTTGGTAGTTGATGCCATTTAAAAACAGATGTAAGCAGATTCAAGTGGAAATAACCAAAAAAAATTTAAACGGCCTGTTGGTTACCGATGAAAAAAATAGATACTATTTATCGGGCTTTACGGGCTCCGCGGGCTACCTTTTAATTACCGAAGGTGATGCTTATCTGTTGACAGATTTTCGTTACATAAAACAGGCACAAAAAGAGGCAACTTGTTGTCGGGTGATGCAGCATGCCAACAAGTGGACTACTACCCTTTTGGAGCTAACTAAACTGCATAACATCAGGGTGTTAGGCTTTGAACAGGATCAGCTAAGCTATACACAGTTTGAACTGTTAAAAAAGGAAATGTACGGGGTGGAGCTAGCAGGAACAAAGGACGTTACCGAATCTTTGCGTGAGTGTAAGGATGAGGTTGAAGTGAAATTTATTAAAAAGGCGGCTACAATAGCTGATCAGGCTTTTCAAAGAATTTTAACATTCTTAAAGCCCGGTATCCGGGAAATAGAGTTGGCAGCAGAATTGGAATATCAGATGCGGCTTTTAGGTGGAAACGGCTTTGCCTTCGAAACTATTATCGCCTCGGGGTTTCGAAGTGCCTTGCCCCATGGAGTCGCTAGTGAAAAGAAGCTGGAGCCCGGGGATTTGGTTGTGATTGATTTTGGTGCTATTTACCAAGGCTACCGATCGGATATGACACGTACTATTAAATTGGGAAAAGCAACAGCAAGAGAGAAAGAGATCTACCAATTGGTATTGGAAGCCCAACTTGCCAGCCTAGAGCATATTAAAGCGGGCGAAACGTGCGATGATATTGATAAGCTTGCTAGGGATATCATCAGAAAAAAGGGCTATGGTGAATATTTTGGACATAGTCTGGGACATGGAGTGGGTTTAGATATTCACGAAAATCCCAGGTTGGCTGAAGGTAATCCGCTACCGTTAAAGGCAGGGATGGTAGTTACGGTAGAACCGGGTATATATTTAGAAGGCTGGGGTGGGGTGCGCATTGAAGATATGGTTTTAGTAACCGAAAAGGGTTATCAAAACTTTACTAAGACCTCAAAGGAGTTACTGGAAATCAATCTTTAACTTTTTCTTAAAGTAAGAACCCAAAGGAGGAGTAGTATGATATCAACAAATGATTTTAAAACCGGATTAACTATTGAGCTTGATGGGGATGTTTATACCGTAGTAGATTTTCAGCATGTAAAACCGGGCAAAGGCGCAGCTTTTGTCAGATCAAAAATTAAAAACAGACGCACCGGTGCTGTTCTTGAAAAAACTTTCAGGGCCGGAGAAAAGGTGCTTAGGGCCCATATAGAAAGAAAGGAAATGCAGTATCTTTATTTTGATAGTGAAAACTATATTTTTATGGATACAGAAAATTATGAGCAGTTGTCGCTTAGTGCCGAACAACTTGATGATGCCGTTAAATATCTGAAGGAAAATATGAATATCCATGTCTTGTTTTTTAAAGGGCAATCTTTTGGGGTTGAATTGCCAAATACTGTTGAACTAGAAGTAACAGAGTCTGAACCCGGCATAAAAGGTGACACAGCTACCGGTGCGACCAAGGCGGCAACACTGGAAACAGGGGCTGTGGTGCAGGTGCCTTTATTTATAAATGTCGGAGATGTTTTAATTATAGATACTAGAGATGGCCAATATATTCAAAGGGCATAATCTTTTTTGTTTAGCAGGCGGCTTCTTGGAAATAATAAATTAGTAGTAAAGAAAAGGAGGATTTGTCATGGAAGGGTTGGAAAAAAGAGTAGCATATCTACAGGGGTTAGCAGATGGAATTGAAGTGGAGGATCCCAAAGTCGGCAGATTAATTGACGAACTAATTGATGTTTTGGTAGATGTGGTGGATGTTTTAGCAGAATTCCAGGAAAACCAAACTGAACTTGAGGAATACGTAACAGTAATTGACGAGGATTTGGAGGGGCTGGAAGAAGAAGTTTATGGTGATGACTATGATGACAGCGATGATGAATTTGATTTCGATGATTTTTATGATAGCAGTGATGATGAAGATGAGGATTTTAACGATGACATCTCCTATGTAGAAGTTGAATGCCCCGAATGCCACGATATCGTTTACTTTGACTCGGATATTTTAATTGACGATGATTTAATTGAGGTTGTTTGTCCTAACTGTAATGCAGTTGTTTTTGTCAATGATGATTCCTCAGAGGCTGGCGATGAGTTCTTAGAAGGCGGAAGCATTGAAGAGGACGGGGAAAAAAATGAAGGAGAAGATGATTAGCAGTACAGCAAATGCAAAAAAATTAATTTACTAGATAAAATTTTTACTTAGCTTTAATAATTAAGACCATTTTTAGTGGCAAAGCCGAAAATGGTCTTTTTTAGTTGTCTAACTTTTGCAACTAGGGGGCATAAAATTAAAAAGGAAAAATATGTTTATTAAGAAAGGAGGAATCTTGATGGAATGTTCTTCTAAAACTAATATTTTAACGAGTTTTAATAAAATCCATATCAGTGCGCATAGTCAGTTGAATAGTATTTTACCTTTTTTCCCCCTGCAGCTAAAGGAGCTTTTAAAATCCTTTCCAACAGAGGAACTGGTTGAATTGGAAGAGATTCGGCTAAGGGTGGATAAGCCCTTAGTTTGTCAAATAGGTGGAAAAACTTTTTGGATCACTAACTCAGGTGAACTGGCAAAGCCCTTTACGGGGGAACCCTTTTTCATTAACGCGGAACTGTTGCAAAAAGTAGTTGCTTTAATAAGTGATGGTTCTTTTTATGCTATTGAAACAGAGTTATCCCAGGGATATTTAACTTTACCCGGGGGGCATAGGGTGGGTTTTACAGGGGAAGCAGTAATTGCTAACGGGAATTTAAAAACCTTAAAAAATTTGAACGGATTAAATTTTAGAATAGCCAGAGAAATTGTGGGAGCTGCCGATTATTTGATACCGAGCCTAATTGATTGTCGGCAGGAAAGGGTACTTCACACTTTAATTATTTCTCCGCCCGGGGCGGGTAAAACCACCTTGTTACGTGATTTAATCAGGCAGTTTTCCGATGGTATTCCCGGTTTGTTAAGCGGTGTCAATATTGGCCTTGTGGATGAGCGTTCAGAACTGGCAGGCTCCTACCGTGGTGTTCCGCAAAATGATCTGGGATACCAAACAGATGTGCTGGATGGATGCCCGAAAGCTTTGGGAATGATTATTTTGCTCCGTTCCATGTCACCAAAAATTATTGCGGTTGATGAGTTGGGAAAAGCAGACGATGTTAAAGCAATTTTAGAAATAATTAATGCGGGGGTTACTATTTTGGCAACTGTGCATGGTTATGACTTTTATGAACTAAAAGAAAGGCCTGTGATGGGGGATTTGCTTAGAAGTAAGGTATTTGAAAGATATGTTATTTTAAGCCGGCGGTCGGGCCCCGGAACAATTGAGGCCATCCTGGACGGGGAAGGTTTTCAAAAAAGTCCTAAAAATTTATGGAAGAGGTAAAGAAATTGAAAATTTTGGGGGCAATACTGATCTTAATTGCCACATCCGGCTTGGGTTTTTTCGGTGGAATGCAGTTGTCCCGCAGGGTAAGGGAACTTGAAAGCCTAAGAAATGATTTTGTATTTTTGGAAATGGAGATTAATTATAATGCTACACCCTTACCCCAGATATTTAAAAAGTTAAAAAGTATCAATGCACAGGATTCAAACTCTTTATGGGACAAACTCTTAGTCGTTTTAAACGATGGGGAAGGAATTTCAACCGAAGAAGCATGGCGAAGGGCCTTGGAGATCTTTTGCCAAAAATCCAGCCTTACTAAAGATGATATCTTGATTTTAAAAGATTTTGGCCTTGGTCTAGGTTCTACCAGTCGCCAGGAGCAACTTAAAAAGTTTAAACTGATTCAGGAATTGTTACAGATTAGGCAGCAGGATGCACTTACAAAGAAACAAAAGAATCAGCGCATGTGGCGTTCAATGGGTCTTTTGGGGGGACTTGCCTTAATTATTCTTCTATGTTGAGGAGGACGACATGTTTAATTTGTCCGAGGTGGGAATTATTTTTAAAATTGCAAGCATCGCTATTATCATTTCCGTATTTTTTACTTTTTTAAAGCAGGCGGGTCGGGATGAATATGCCTACATGATTGTCTTAGCAGGGCTTGCGGTGGTGTTAACGATGACCATTCCCTATATATTGGAGTTGTTTCAGGCAGTTGAAAGGGTTTTTAGTTTCTACTAATTGAGGTGGAGCTTGATGGATATTATGCAGATTATAGGGTTAGCATTAGTAGCTGCTATAGTTTCTGTCTTCTTAAAGGAAACCAATTCATATACAAGTGCTTTATTGGTCAGTGTGGTCGTAGGCATCATAATTTTTGTAGCTCTTTTGGATGATGTTGCTTATATTCTGAAATCTTTAGAGGAGTTAGCTGTTAAGGCAAAAGTTAACCAAGTTTATTTATCAACTGTTCTTAAAATAATCGGGCTGGCTTATATAGCTGAATTCGGGACGCAAATTTCCCGGGATGCCGGAGAGACTGCTATTGCAGGCAGGATTGAATTTGCGGCAAAAGTTTTGATCTTAGTTCTAGCTGTTCCCATTTTTACTGCAGTATTTGAAACAATTATTCGGTTGCTGCCATGAGGTGATACAAAATGTCTAAGGGGTGGGCAATTCTTTTTTTCTTTATATTGCTGTTTTTATTACCTGCTAATAATGCATTAGCGGAAGGTGGTTTTCAACAACCGGAAATTGACACAGGGGAATTGGAAGGGTTTTTAAAAAACCTGGATAGGGAGCTGGATGAAAAATTTCCTGAATTAAGCATTAGTAACCTTTTTGAGGATCTCAAAAAAGGCAAATTTAAATTTGATTTTGCTGCCATTCTGCAGACTTTGCTTAATTACTCCTTCAAGGAATTATTAGCTAATTCACATTTTATGGGACAAATACTCGTGTTGGTTATTTTGTCCGCAATTCTAAAAAACCTAAATTCCGCCTTTGAACAGGCAACTATCAGTAAACTTGCTAATTCCGTAATTTTTTTAGCTGTGGTTTCAGTAGTTTTATATTCCTTTAATCATGTAATCAAAATTGGCACAACAGCTATTGAACAGGTAATGGACTTCATCTATGCACTTCTTCCTGTTTTACTGACCCTGATTGCAGCCATCGGAGGCTTTACAACCGCTACTGTTGTTCACCCTTTTGTTTTAGCAGGTATCAGTATTTTAGGCAGTTTAATAATAAAGATCGTTTTCCCGTTAATCTACTTTGCCTCCGTGATGATGGTTGTTGCTTCTGTTTCCGAACAGTTTCAAGTTAGCAGTTTTGCGAACCTACTAAAGGAAATCAGCATCGGTGTTCTTGGATTATTTCTGACAATTTTTATTGGGATACTTTCTATTCAGGGAACGGCTAGTGCGATGGCCGATGGCGTGGCATTAAGGACGGCCAAATTTCTAACGGGCAGTTTTATTCCTATTGTCGGAAAAGTTTTTTCCGAAGCATTAGAGACAGTCATAGGTACAACCTTATTATTGAAAAGCGCGGTCAGCCTCATAGGTGTTATCGTTGTAGTTATTATTTGTCTTTTGCCGGCAATAAAAATTATAGCCATCTTTCTTATCTATAGGTTAACGGCCGCCATAGTGCAGCCCTTTGGCGAGGTTGGGATTGCAAAGATGCTGGAGAGCTTATCAGGGATAATGATTGTAATTTTTGGGACTGTGGTAGCCGTTGGTTTAATGTTTTTTATTGTAATTACAATTATTGCCGGTTTAGGTAACATGACCGTCTTTTTGAGATAATTCAGGGGGGTAGCACGGTGCAAGGGTTGCAAACAATTATTGCTAATCTAACAATATTATTGTTTTTTGGTTTTTTTATGGAGCTATTACTGCCAAACAATAGCTTTAAAGGCTACTTAAAGGTAATACTCGGCTTATTTATTATAATCACCTTGTTAACACCGGTGCTAAATCTATTACATCAACAAATTGATATAAGATTGGTCTTCGAGGCTGAAGGTTCTGAAAGTAAGTTGGGATCAATTATCCAGCAAAGCAAAGAATTGGAGAAAAAGCAAGAAGAAGCCGCTCTTGAAATGACAAAAGCACATCTTGAGGATCAAATTGAAGGGATGCTGTCTTTTACCTACGGCATAATTGCTCCGAAGGTGGCGTTAACTTTAGAGGGTAAAAGCTTAAAAGAACAAGAGGTCTGCCAAGTTACAATAATCATTAATGAATTACAACAAAATTTAAGTTTTAAAAAAGTTGAACCGGTTGAAGAAGTAACGGTTAATCAGCGAAACCTTTTGGTTGGACAGGAGGTAAGGACCGGGGGAAATGCTCTTTCCTCAAATTTAATTGCACAGATTCGGTTGGGAGTAGGTGCTTACCTGAATGTGGAACCTGAAAAGATTAATATTTTGATTGAAAACCCATAAAGGAACGGGGGTTGTTCTTCTTGGGCAGTGAAGAAACTAAAAAAAGGCTTTTGGATCACTTTTTTGAGCAGCCAAAGCAAACAATCTTTTTGCTGACAGGTATCTTTTTAATAGGTGTTTTACTTTTTATGACCAGCCGCCTAGGCGTATCGCCAGTAAATGAAGGCTTGGTTTCCGTGGCAGAGGTTTCCGTTGATACCTTAATTAGGGAAGAGGAAAGAGAATTGGAGCTAAGGTTGGAGAAAATTTTGTCCCAGATCCAAGGGGCCGGGCAAGTTGAGGTGGCAGTTTTTTTGGCTGCTGGTACCAGTTATGAGTATGCGATAAATGTATCTGCCAATCAAAGAGTGATTGATGAAAAAGACCAAGGAGGTGGTGTTAGGTTAACAACCGAAAATAATTCTTCAGATCAATATGTGTTGATCAGGGGCAATCAAGCCGGTTTAGAACAACCGATAATTATAAGGGAAACTAGGCCACAGATTTTAGGGGTCTTGGTAGTTGCGGAAGGAGCCAGGGATGCCCAGGTAAAAAATAAGCTGACCAGGGCAGTGGAAACAGCCTTGGGTTTAGAAATACATCGAATTCAAGTCTTATCAAGGAGGTAAAGTAAATAAGATGACTATAATTACCAGTAGGCGCACAGTTTTTGTTGTGTTAATAGTTTTAGCTTTAGTATTTTTATATCTTAGTTTTGAAGAAGGGAAAAAGCTTAAAAACGAATCCGCTGCTGATAGCCTTGTCGGTTTAGAGGTTGGCGGCGAAGAATTTAGTTTGGAGGCGGAAGGCAGCTATGAAATTGAAAATGATCAATTTGAAGATTTTGATGAAAATAATTTTTTTATGGAATACCGTTTAAAAAGAGACAGGCAACGTGCACAAGAGATAGAGATGTTGCAAACTATGTTTAATTCTGCAAGCGTGGCTGATGAGGTCCGTCAGGAGGCTTTACATAAGGTGCTGCAGTTAACTAACTCTCTTGATCAGGAACTAACGTTGGAAACACTAATAATTGCCAAAGGCTACGAGGACGCAGTAACTTTTATACAAGAAAATCAGGTTACAGTGGTGGTAAAGGATGATGGCTTTGATAACAAAGATGCCGTTAAAATTGCGGATTTAGTGCATAGAACAACAGGAATTCCCCTGTCCAAGATTACCATTTTCGCTAAAAGTTAATAATTCGACAGGAATTATGTATACATGGGCTAAAGCTGTTGCGGCGGGGTAAGAGCGAACTTATAATGTACAATAAAGATCAAACTATGAAGCCCTGATAATCCATCAAGGGTTTTTTTGGAGGTAAAGTAATGAAAAGGCTCAGGTTAACGGATACCACTTTAAGAGATGGACATCAAAGTTTGTGGGCAACAAGAATGCGTACAAAAGACATGTTGCCTATTATCGAAAAAATTGATAATGTCGGTTATTATTCATTAGAGGTTTGGGGCGGGGCAACTTTTGATGTTTGTTTAAGATACCTTGGGGAGGATCCTTGGGATAGGCTGCGGGTTCTTCGCAAAAGAGTTAAAAATACAAAATTGCAAATGCTGTTGAGGGGTCAATCCCTGGTGGGTTACCAGCATTATCCGGATGATGTAGTTCGCTCCTTTATAGATAAAGCCGTTCATAACGGGATGGACATCATCAGGGTGTTTGATGCTTTGAATGATCTCAGAAATATGCAAATACCTATTGAAGCGATAAAAAAGGCCGGGGCGCATGCTCAAGGGACTGTAGTTTACACCATCAGTCCTGTTCATACTGTGGAGCATTATCTGGACACAGCTCTGAAGCTTCAGGAAATTGGTGCGGATTCCATCTGCTTAAAGGACATGGCAGGGCTTTTATCGCCTCATAATGCCTTTGAACTCGTCAAGCTTTTTAAAGAAAGGCTGGAGATACCAATTCAATTACACAGCCATTATATTGGCGGCTTGGCGGTAGGTGCCTATTTAGAAGCGGCAAGTGCGGGAGTGGATGTTGTTGATACCGCTTCGGTGCCTTTAGCCTTTGGTGCTTCTCAGCCGCCGGTGGAGACAATTGTAAGAGCATTGTCCAATACAGACCATGATACAGGCTTGGATCTCGATTTATTATTTGAAATAGCCCACTATTTTGATGAACTCAGAAAAGAATTGGGTTACGAGAGAGGTGTAACCAGAATTACCGACATGCAGGTTTTTGGTCATCAAGTACCGGGAGGAATGATCACAAATTTGGTTTCTCAACTAAAGGAACAAAACTCCTTGCCTAGATTAAATGAAGTTTTGGCTGAAATTCCAAGAGTGAGAAAAGAACTGGGCTATCCTCCCCTGGTCACCCCCACAAGTCAAATTGTAGGCACACAAGCTGTTTTAAATGTGATTACAGGGGAAAGGTACAAGCTGGTCCCCGGTGAGGTTAAGGCCTATTTAAAGGGTGCCTATGGCCGTCCACCAGGTGAAGTGGATCTGGAGATTAGGGGACGGATTATTAAAGAAGGTGAAGTTTGTTATCAAAGGCCGGCGGATAAACTGGAACCGAGGCTGGAAAGGGCAAGGCAAGAGTTAAAAGGAATAGTAGAGACCGAGGAAGATGTTCTATCCTATTGTTTGTTTCCGCAAGTAGCAATGAAGTTTTTTGAGGATAGAAGGTCAGGCTTGTTAGATAGCATGAAAGCGGAGAAGGGTGTAAACAAGGAAGTTTTCGGGAAAGATTCAGAAAGGGGAGGGAAAATAAAGATGGATTTAAAAGAAATTAATGACTTGATTAAAACCTTGGAAATATCCGGCATGAGTGAATTTAATTTAGAAACCGGGGAGATAAAATTATTGATAAAAAAATACTCAAATGAGGATGTAAATCAAAAACTGTTAGATAAAAGTTTTAGTGAAAATATAAACATGGGGGTTAAAAACGAGCAAAGGCAGGAAGTCGCGAGCAAACATCATGTTTTGAAATCCCCTATGGTTGGAACATTTTACAAGGCCCCAAATCCCGATGAGAATCCCTTTGTTAAAATAGGTGATTTGGTGAAGCCCGGTCAAACTATTTGTATCGTTGAAGCCATGAAATTGATGAATGAAGTTGAAGCGGATGTATCCGGCTATATCGTGGATGTGCTTGTGAAAAACGGTGAAATGGTGGAATACGGGCAAGAATTATTTCTGATTGAAGAGGTCTGAACCATGTTTAAAAAAATATTAGTGGCCAATCGCGGTGAAGTGGCAGTACGTGTAATTCAAGCTTGCCACGAATTAGGAATTAAGACTGTTGCGGTTTATTCCGAGGCAGATAAAGATGCCCTTCATGTAAAACTAGCGGGTGAAGCCATTTGTATCGGGGCACCAAACTCCAATAGCAGTTATTTAAATATTTCTAACTTAATAACAGCTGCCAAAATGACTAAAAGTGACGCAATCCACCCCGGTTACGGTTTCCTGTCCGAAAACCCCTTTTTTGCCGAAATGTGCTTAAATTCCGACCTTGTTTTTATCGGGCCCTCGCCCAAAAGTATAAGAGTAATGGGGGCAAAGGCTAGGGCCAGGGAAGTAATGCAACAAGCCGGGGTACCCGTGGTTCCCGGTTCAACTGGGATCTTGACCGACTCCAGCAAGGCAGCGAATTGTGCGGCGAAAATGGGGTATCCTGTTATTGTGAAAGCCTCAGCAGGCGGGGGGGGCAAAGGGATGCGAATTGTACAAAATGAAGATGGTTTGGACCAAGCAATAAAAATGGCACAAAGAGAAGCAGAAGCCGCCTTTGCTGACAACAGCGTTTATTTGGAGAAATATTTAGAAGAACCGCGCCATATCGAGATACAAATTTTAGCGGATCAGCATGGCAATATTATTCATTTGGGGGAAAGGGACTGTTCCTTGCAGAGGAGACATCAAAAAATCCTAGAAGAAGCACCGGCCTATGGGCTTTCCACGGAAATTAGAAATGAAATGGCAAAAGCAGCCATAGCTGCGGCCAGATCTGTCGGTTATTTTGGTCTAGGTACGGTAGAGTTTTTATTGGATCGCAATGCCAATTTTTATTTTATGGAAATGAATACACGTCTGCAGGTTGAACACCCGATTACGGAAATGATCACCGGTGTAGATTTAGTTAAAGAACAAATCAAGATAGCCCGTAACTTACCTCTTTCAATCAGACAAGAGGAAGTATCCTTTCGAGGGGCGGCTATTGAATGTAGAATTAATGCGGAGGATGCAAAGAATGGATTTAAACCGAATCCCGGAGTTATAACAAAGCTCTATGTACCGGGGGGATTTGGTGTTAGATTCGATTCGCATATTTACGAAGGCTACAAAATACCACCCTACTACGATTCGTTAATCGGCAAAATGATTGTTTGGGGGGTAAGCAGGGAAGAAGCTATTAAAAAGATGAAACGGGTTTTAAGCGAATTAATTATTGAAGGTGTTGAAACTACAGCCCGCTTTCATTTGCAAGTTCTAGATAATGCCTTTTATCAAAAAGGGGATATCTATACTAACTTTATTCAAAGGCGTGTTCTCGGTGCCTAAAGACAAAAGCTGAAGGTCAAAATTTTGTTTCAATTGCTAATTAGCGTTTTTTCAGGATAACATTGTCAAAACAAACTACTCTTTGGTATACTAGGCATACAGTTAAAAATAAATAGAAAGGGGTATGATTATGGCTGATTCGGAAAAGAAAACTGATCTGAAAGTTAATGAGCAAGGAACTGTAAAAATTGCAGATGAAGTGGTTGCCATTGTTGCCGGTTTAGCGGCCACCGAGGTTAGTGGAGTGGCGGGTATGAGCGGCGGTATTGCAGGCGGTATTGCGGAGATGTTAGGCCGGAGAAACTTAGCTAAGGGTGTAAAGGTGGAGGTAGGTGAAAAGGAAGCAGCGGTTGATATTTTTGTTATTGTAGAATTTGGAGTAAGGATTCCCGATGTTTGTTTAAAGATTCAACAAGATGTTAAACAAGCAATTGAGGGCATGACCGGTCTTAAGGTTGTGGAAGTAAATATTCATGTACAAGGAGTTGAATTCCCTCAAGCCGAAAAGCCCGAGGAAGAACAGCGAGTTAGGTAAAAGAAGGGGGATTTAACTGATGAAGCATTATCAGAACGTTTTAATAGGTATCTATAGTTTGCTAATAGCCGCCTTAGCTTTGCTGGTAACTTTAGTAGCCTTGGGTTGGGATTTGCCCATGAAAACCATAGAAGCAGCCTTAGCTCAGCAACAAACCAGTTGGGTTGTTGCGGCAGTTGCTATTTTGGTCTTTTTGCTGACGCTAAAACTGTTTTTTGATAGTTTTCGTAGCGATGGAAGGCTGTTGGCTTACATTAAACCAATGCCTTTGGGCGAAATTCATATAACTCAGGACGCTATTGAGAACATGATCAGGAAATCCCTGCAATCAATTGACGGAATCTCCGGTGTAAATCCCAAAATTAAATGTACACCCGAAGGTGTGGCACTCTTACTTAAAATGCAGCTTCTACCAGAAACAAATATTCCCGAGATTAGCCAGCAAATTCAGGGCGCTGTCAAAGAATATCTGGAGACCCACGCGGGCATTAATCTACTGGAAGCAAAAGTTGTGGTGGAGGCTACGGCATCCGGAAATAGGACAAGGGTTAACTGATAGAGGTGATACTTTTGAAGTGGGAAGAAATGATTAAGTACATTTGGCAGGAGCACCGAGGCAAAGCTTTGGGCGTAATAATTGGGTTGTTTTTCGGGGTTTTCACTGCGGTGTTAGGTTTTTGGAAAACCTTTTTTATCACAATTTGCATTATTTTAGGCTACCTTGTTGGTAAAAGGGCAGATGAACAAGGTAGCCTCAGACGGTTTCTTGATCGCTGGTTTGATGAATAAATTCCTTTGAGGTGACACAGTTGAGCAGAAAAACTAGTCGGGTAAAAGCGATGCAAGCATTATTTCAAATAGATGTTGGTCACATTAGTCCGGAAAAGGCTCTTTGCTATACTTTTGATACAGAGCGGGCAACTGACCTTGCTAATGAATTTGGGCCTTCACTGGTTCTGGGAGTTTTGGAAAATCAAGATGCAATTGATGAGTTAATCGCCCGGAAGTCACCGGAATGGGATTTAAAAAGGATGGCAAGTGTGGAAAGAAGTGTTCTTCGCCTGGCTGTTTATGAATTACTATTTACAAAAGATACACCTTACAAAGTTATAATTAACGAGGCGATTGAACTGGCTAAGTCCTATAGTGATCATGAATCAGGGGCCTTTGTTAATGGGGTGCTGGACGAAATATGGCGGACCTGTAAGCGGGAAGCAAGTAGCTAAGTAGGAGTTTGATTGTGGGTATTATAGTTGGCATCGACACAAGTTGTTACACTACCAGCATAGCTATCATGAATCAGGAACTAAAGCTGATCAAGGAACACCGTCTGGTACTGAAGGTTCCTCAGGGGAAAAGAGGTTTACAGCAATCACAGGCGGTGTTTCAGCATGTGCAAAACATGAAAACCATTTTCCAAGGAATAAAAGAGGCTATTAAAAGTGAGAATATTTTGGCGATAGCTGCCAGCACAAGACCTAGGCCAATGAAAGATTCCTACATGCCGGTTTTTACAGTCGGGGAATCACAAGGGCGGGTCTTAGCGGAGTTTTTTGGGGTCCCTTTTTGGGCAACATCACACCAGGAAGGCCACCTGTTAGCTGGTCTTTGGTCAAGTGAGTTGGATTGGGATGCTGATTTTTTAGCAGTGCATTTATCCGGCGGAACATCGGAGCTGCTACGAGTTTCCGGTGCAAAAGGGGAAGAAATCTTTAAAATTGACTATTTAGGGGGAACATTGGATTTACACGCGGGCCAATTTGTAGACCGCATCGGTGTAGCTATGGGTTTACCTTTTCCGGCAGGAGTGCATTTGGAGAAACTGGCAACAGCATCCAAGAGTCAGGATACATACATCCCCTCTTATGTCAGCGGTTATAACTTCAGTTTTTCGGGCGGGGAGACTCACGCTTTAAAATTGATAGAGGAAGGCCATCCTTTTGAAACGGTTGCCAGAGCAATAGAAAATTGTATAACTAAAACCATTGAAAAGGTGGCACTTGAGGGCATAAAGAACACAGGTCTAAATAAAATTTTGCTGGTAGGCGGGGTGGCGGCAAATCGGCATCTAAGAAAGAAACTATCTTTAAGACTGGAACACGCTGCCGTCGGAGGGGAGCTGTTTTTTGCAGATCCTTATTACAGTACAGATAATGCAGTGGGAACGGCACTGTCGGGTTTAATTGCCCGGCAAAGAGGGATATTAAAAAGAGCTTTTACAAATTTTTGATAAAGGGTTAAACAAAAATAAATAGAATAAGCTATTAGCTAAATTTTAAGTTGACAGGGGGAACGCATTTTGTACGAAATTTTAAAAAAAGAGGTTTTTTCGCCTACACTAAAATTGATGGACATAAAGGCACCAGAAATAGCGAAAAAAGTTAAACCAGGACAGTTTGTAATTTTGAGAATTAATGAGCAAGGCGAAAGAATACCATTGACCGTAGCAGATTTTGACAGAAGCTTGGGCACTATTACTATTATCTTCCAGGAAGTAGGACACTCAACCACTGAACTAGGCAAGTTGGAAGCGGGGCAGTCTTTGCTAGATTTTGTAGGCCCTTTGGGAGAGCCGACTTTAATTGAAAACTTTGGCAAAGTAATTTGCATAGGCGGCGGTGTTGGAATCGCTCCTGTATTTCCAATTGCAAGGGCCCTCAAGGAAGCGGGAAATGAAGTAATATCTATAATAGGTGCAAGATGCGCCGACTTGCTTTTCTGGGAAAAGGAAATGGAAATGGCCAGTAATCGTTTGTTAGTAGCTACGGATGACGGTTCCTATGGCAGACAAGGATTTGTAACTGACATCTTAAAAGAAATTATGATGGAAGAAAAAATTGATCAAATCTGGGCAATCGGTCCTGTTGTGATGATGAGGGCTGTTTCTGAATCAACTAAAGCGGCAGGAATTAAAACCATTGTAAGTATGAATCCCATCATGGTGGATGGGACAGGTATGTGTGGTGCTTGCCGTGTTGCTGTTGGGGATGAAACAAAATTTGCCTGTGTTGATGGCCCGGAATTCGATGGGCATTTAGTAGACTGGCAATTGGCTCTAAGACGTAGTAATATGTATAAACAAGAAGAAAAGCAAATTATAGAACATCATAAATGCGGGGGTGATTGCGGATGTCAATAATTAAACATAAGACTCCAATGCCAACTCAGGATCCGGAGATCAGAATTAAAAATTTTAGCGAAGTTGCTCTAGGCTATACTCCGGAAGAGGCGATTAAAGAGGCCCAACGTTGCATTCAATGTAAAAGACCCTTTTGCATTGAAGGTTGCCCTGTCAACATAAATATACCTGATTTTATTCTTAAAATCCGTGAAAATGATTTTTTTGGTGCAGCAGTTAGTATTATGGAATATAACAATTTGCCCGCAATTTGTGGTAGGGTTTGCCCCCAAGAAAGTCAATGCGAGAAACTTTGTGTGGTGGGGAGAAAAAATGAACCGGTTGCAATTGGCCGTTTAGAGCGTTTCGCGGCGGACTATGCAATGAAACATAATCAAGTAAAACCGGAAAAACCAATTAGCAATGGAATGAAGGTTGCTGTTGTGGGAGCCGGCCCTTCGGGCCTCACTTGTGCTGGAGACCTACGTAAAAAGGGTTACGATGTTGAAGTTTTTGAGGCTTTACATGTGCCCGGCGGGGTACTCATGTACGGCATACCTGAATTTCGTTTACCCAAAGCGGTGGTACAACAAGAAATAGATATGATCAGGGATTTAGGAGTTGAAATTAAGGTCAATAGCGTTGTGGGTAAACTTGATACCGTCAATGAGCTGTTGGCTAAAGGTTTTGATGCTGTGTTTATAGGTACTGGCGCAGGTTTGCCCTACTTTTTAAATATTCCGGGAGAAAACCTCAATGGTGTTTATTCAGCCAATGAGTTTTTAACCAGAGTTAATTTAATGAAAGCATATTTGTTTCCTGAATATGCAACACCGATTCAGATCGGCAAACGGGTTGCAGTTTGCGGGGCCGGCAATGTGGCCATGGATGCCGCTAGAACAGCCTTGCGTTTGGGTGCCGAGGAGGTATATATAGTTTATCGTCGTTCTGAGACTGAAATTCCCGCTAGGCGTGAAGAATTGGAACACGCTATTGAAGAAGGGGTACAATTAAAACTACTGACCAGCCCCGTTGAGGTCCTGGGCAATGAAGACGGTTGGGTCAAAGGTCTAAAATGCTTAAAATACGAATTAGGGGAGCCGGATGCATCGGGGAGGAGGAGACCGATAGCTATTGAAGGTTCTGAATTCGTGATGGAAATGGACACCGTGGTGATGGCTATAGGACAAGGTCCAAACCCCTTGGTGCCAGCCACTACACAAGGCTTGGAAACTAATAAATGGGGCAATATTATAGCAGATGAAGAAACAGGACAGACTTCAATTGAGGGGGTATTTGCCGGTGGAGATATCGTAACCGGAGCAGCCACGGTTATTTTAGCTATGGGAGCAGGCAAAAAGGCAGCTAATGCAATAGATCGTTATTTGCAGGGAAAACAAAAAAACAACCTAATTTAAGTTTGAAAGTAAAACTATCATAAGAATCAATTGAAAGGAGCAGGTGTTGTTGGCAAAATTAATTGATGGAAGAGCCATAGCGGCGGAAATTAGGGAGGAAGTAAGGTTAGAAGCTGAACAATTGCGAAGCAATGGAATTACACCAAAATTGGCGGTAATTTTGGCAGGGGATGACCCGGCATCAGTAGTCTACGCAAATTCTAAAAAAAGGGCAGCGGAGAAAGTTGGCATTGATTTTGAGCTCTTTACTTTAGCGGAAGATGTTCCGGAAGAAGAAATTCTGACTTTAATCCACAAATTAAACGCGGATGCCTCTGTGCACGGTATCATGATTGAACTACCTTTGCCCGGTCACTTATCCAAAGAGAAGATAATGGAAGCGGTAAACCCTTTAAAAGATGTTGATGGGGTGCATCCTGTTAATCGGGGTTATATTTTAAGCGGGCAGGAGGGCCTTTTTCCCGCAACTCCTCAAAGCTGTGTAGAGGTCTTGTTGCGCTCCGGTGTTGAGATTAAGGGTAAACATGCAGTGATTGTCGGGAGAGGGGAAACTGTCGGCAAACCTTTGGTATTTTTATTGCTGAAATATCATCCCACTATTACCATCTGTCACTCCCGAACTCCGGATTTGGGTTACCATACCCGTCAAGGAGATATTGTAATAGCAGCGGTAGGGAAGGCGCACATGATTACCAAGGACATGATAAAACCCGGTGCAATTGTTGTAGATGCAGGAATTAATGAAATAGAAGGCGGCATTACCGGAGATGTGGATTATGAAGCCGTCAGGGAAGTGGCCGGTGCCATTACCCCGGTACCCGGTGGAGTTGGTTCTTTGACTACTGCGTTGCTTTTTAAAAATGTCTTATTGGGAATCAAACTTCAAGGGGCAAATAATTAAATTGATGGAGGATTACGAAATGGACAATATCTTCGACTCTTCTTTAAAACAGGTGTTGGAGGCTTCGGCCTCCGATGCACCAACTCCGGGTGGGGGCAGTGTGTCTGCTATGGTGGCAAGCTTCGGGGTTGCTATGGTATCCATGGTGGGAAATTTAACTGTCGGTAAGGAAAAGTATAAAGATGTGGAACCTCAGACCAAAGAACTTTTAGCGAAGACTGAAGATCTCTTACTGAAGCTAGAAAAACTGGTAGCAGATGATATGAAGGTCTTTGGAAAATTTATGGATGCTTTAAAACTGCCTAGGGAGACCGATGAGGAAAAATCCAGGAGAGCCCAAAAAATGCAGGAAGCCCTAAAAGCCGCCACAGATACCCCCATGGAAATTGCAAGGGTTTGTCTGGATGGGCTGGTTTTGGCGGAAGAATTATCGCTGTATGGTAATAAAGGCGCAATCAGTGATGTGGGGGTTGCGGCTTACGTGGCGGAAGCCGCCTTAAATAGTGTACTTTTGAGTGTGGACATAAATCTTCCGGGAATTAAGGATGCCGACTATGTAGATAGAATTCAGGCGGAAAAGTATGCTTTAATTGTGCAGGCAAGAGATTTAAAAGAGAAGGCCGTTGCTCAGGTGAGAGAGAGGCTTTAAAAGATGGAACCTCGGTTTAACAAAGTGAGATGTTGGCAAGTTTCCGAGCTAAATAATTATCTAAAGGAATTATTAAATAGTAACCCTTTTTTAAATAATCTTTGGATAAAAGGTGAAATCTCCAACTTAAAAAAGCCCGGTTCCGGCCACTTGTTCTTTACCGTTAAGGATCAAGGTAGTTCTATTAAAGCTGTAATGTTCAAATCGCGGGCAGGCAGTTTGTTAGTGCCTTTAAAAAATGGGATGGAGGTTCTGTTGCGAGCCTCCCTTTCTATTTACGAAAGGGATGGAATATATCAACTCTATGTAGAAGAAGTCCAGCCCTTGGGAATTGGCGATTTGCACAAAACCTTTGAATTATTAAAAGAAAAACTATTAAAAGAGGGTCTTTTTGACACCGATCGGAAAAAACCTTTACCTAAATTACCTTTGCGGATTGGTCTCGTTACCTCCTTAACAGGCGCGGTCATACAAGACATGCTTAGAATATTTCGAGAAAGGTTGCCAAAAGCAAATATTATTGTTTCTCCTGCTGCTGTGCAAGGCCCGGAGGCTCCAGAGGCAATTGTCAAAGGAATAAAACTTTTGAATCGACATGGGCAGGTTGATTTAATTGTTCTTGCCAGAGGAGGCGGGTCACTGGAGGAGTTATGGGCTTTTAATACAGAAATTGTTGCTAGAGAAATTTCTAGCTCGAAAATCCCCGTTATTTCCGCGGTAGGCCACGAAACTGATTTTACAATAGCGGATTTAGTTGCTGATCTGAGGGCCCCGACCCCTACGGCGGCAGCAGTTATTGCCGTTCCGGATTATCGGGAAGAATTTAATAAGCTTAACAACCTCCTGGACAAGGCAACCGGCAGGTTGTCAACTTTAATGGAAGTTGAATGGGATAAATTAAAAAACATAAAAGACTTAACGGTTTTGGGAAAACCTGAAAAATTATTTGCTATGCATTTAAGTGAATTAAGTCAAGTGTTCGAAAAAGCTGAAACACTCGCTAAGGTATATTTAGAAGGCAAATCAAATAAGTTATATTTCCTGACCGAAAAAATTGATGGCTTAAGCCCTCTGAAGGTGTTGAGGAGGGGTTACGCAATTTGTCAGGACCATAAAAAAACAATTATAACTTCCGTCAATGAGGTGGAAGTAAATCAGGCTTTTGAGGTAAGATTAAAAGATGGTTATTTGGATTGTCTGGTACAGGGGGTGAAGGTTGTCAATGATTGAAAAAGTAGGCGATAGACCCTATGAGGAGGCCTTTAAAGAGATTGAAGCATATGTTGCTCTTTTGGAGAAAGGCGAATTAAGTCTGGATGAAACGCTTAACCACTTTGAAAAGGCTGTCAGGTTGATAAAATATTGTAAGGGTCTTTTAGACGGTGCCGAAAAAAGGGTAGCTATTTTGTTGGAAACGGAAGACGGGGAGTTAAAATTGGAAAATTTGTTTTAAAGGTGGGAAACTGGTGAGCAATTTAGAAGCTTATTTAAAAGAAAAAAAAGAGTTGATAGATCTAGCCTTACCTTTATATTTGCCGCCTGTTGATACATATCCGGGAATTATCCATGAAGCTATGCATTACGGCGTAACCGCGGGGGGCAAAAGATTAAGACCAATCCTAGCCTTGGCTACGGCTGAGCTGGTGGGTTTTGATGATCAAAAGGCCATAATGCCCTTATTATGTTCACTAGAATATATTCACACATATTCTTTAATACATGATGATTTACCCGCTATGGATGATGATGATTTCAGAAGGGGCAAACCTTCCTGCCATCGTGTGTTTGGCGAAGGAATTGCTATTTTGGCGGGGGATGCTTTATTAACTTATGCCTTTGAGTTACTAACAAGTTTAGCTAAACCTCGGGGCCCCTTTGCAGAAGAATTAGTATTACGAATGCTTGTTAGAATCAGTAGTGCTATAGGGACAAAGGGTTTAATAGGCGGCCAAGTGGTGGATCTGGAGTCTGAGAATAAAAAGGTAGATTTGGTAACCCTAGAATTTATTCATAAGAATAAGACTGCCGCCCTATTTAAAACTGCCATGGTCGCAGGAGCAATTTTAGGCAACGGCTCAAAAAAACAGTTGGCTGCTATTGAATTGTATGCGGATGCTTTCGGCTTGGCTTTTCAGATAACCGATGATATTCTTGATGTAAAAGGTGATTTTGCCTTGCTTGGTAAAGAGGTAGGTAGTGATGAAAAAAAACATAAGGCAACTTATCCCGGCCTATTAGGGTTGGAAACGGCAGAAAAATTAGTGCTTAAATGTATTGCGGAAGGTAAGGCCGCACTTAATATCTTTGGCAGTAAAAGTGAAAGACTGGGAGCATTAATTGAATATATCGCAAATAGAAAAGTTTAATTTTAGGCAGGTAACGAGGTTTTAGAGGAATAATGCAATAGTTTCTTGCCCAATAGCTAAACAAATGTTATTATATTATAGCTTAATGTTGATTATTCTTATTATGTGAGTGGTGCAGTATTCTAGTCAGAATGGCTAATTCTGAAGACGGGCCTAAAAATCCGTTAAAGGGCACATCGATGAAGTTCCTGGTGCTGGCTGCCGACGCCCCGTTGGGGGTTGGTGCTGGGAGTTAAGGGGGATAGGGCGATCTACAAGGGCATGTAGGCGTTGACCCTACCCCCGTGGAGACCCAACTTCGTGGCCTCGTCTAATGGGCGAGTGGTACGGCTTGGGATAGAAACCTGCAATTCGGTATTAAGCTGGGTGCAGTGTAGCCTGCCTTGAGCGGTAAAGGTGAATAGTGGGAATTCTTATCCATCTGTTTATGGCCGTAAACTTTTGGATATGCTGCTTGAAACCTTTATTGCAAAAGAGGCTAGGAATTGGCACATCTGTCGAGGAAATCTCC